>NZ_JANEWI010000051.1:0-28886 GCF_028069775.1 Citrobacter sp. Igbk 17
AGATATAACTATTTATATATATGAAAAAAATGGAAAAAATCCATTTTCCGCCGGTGAAAATATCAAGTAATGGAACAGGGAGGTAGTCCAGATAAGGACTACCCAAAGACAAGGAAATATGCTTTAAAAAACAGGTGGGAAATAAAAACGGCAGTCAGGAAAGAGATTCCAGGACTGCCGTTTGTGTTAATTAGCGGAACGATTTCAGAACGGTATGCGGTTGGTTATTTCGCTGAGTTGTTGGGAATCAATGGTTAGAGAACCAGTTCAGCTTATCGCGTAATCCCACAACACGGCCCACGATAATCAGCGCCGGGCTTTCAACCTGTTTTGCCAGTTCACCGAGCTGTGTCAGCACACCGCTGACGACGCGCTGTGTTACAGCGGTACCATTCTCGACCAGGGCAACCGGCATATCAGCTTGCATACCAAACTCGATGAGTTTTTCCTGAATCGTCGCCGCCTGATTCAGTCCCATGTAGAACACCAACGTTTGTTTCTCTGCCGCCAGGTTTTCCCAGTCCAGTTCACCGCCTGTTTTCAGGTGTCCGGTAACCAGACGAACGCTCTGCGCATAATCGCGATGGGTCAGTGGGATACCGGAGTAAGCAGAACAACCAGAAGCCGCGGTAATGCCTGGCACGACAGAGAATGGAATACCGGCATGACACAGGGTTTCCAGCTCTTCACCACCGCGTCCAAAGATGAATGGGTCACCGCCTTTCAGTCGCACTACGCGTTTACCTTGTTGCGCTTCACGCAGCAGGATCTGGTTGATCTCTTCCTGCGGTACACAGTGATAACCCGCACGTTTTCCTACGAACACCCGGTCTGCGTCGCGACGTACGAGGTTCATGATATCGTCAGAAACCAGACGGTCATACACCACAACATCAGCTTGCTGGATCTGCTGTAGCCCTTTCAGAGTCAGCAGCCCGGCATCACCAGGACCGGCACCTACCAATACCACTTCACCCCGGTGATCCAGCGGTTCGCTGAGCAACTGCTCAGTGGTTTCCTCTACAGCTTGCTGATCGTTGTTCGCCAGCGACTGCGCCAGGCGGTCATTAACAAACAATTTTTCCCAGAAGCGGCGACGTTCACCCATGCTGGCAAACTGCTTTTTCACGCGGGAGCGCAGTTGCCCGGCATATTGTGCGACCTGGCCCAGATGCTGCGGTAACACGGATTCGAGCCTTTCACGCAGCAGGCGGGCAAGAACAGGGGATGTACCGCCTGAGGAGACCGCCACCATCAGCGGAGAGCGGTCGATAATTGAGGGCATGATAAAACTGGCTGCTTTTGGCGCATCGACCACGTTGCAGAAGATACGACGTGATTCTGCGGCGGTGCTGACGCTTTGGTTAACGGCATCGTCATCAGTAGCGGCAATAGCCAGCCAGCAGGTGTCGAGCAGGGACTCATCGAACGGCCCCTCAACCAGCGTCAGCATATTTTCATCTGCCCATACTTTGAACTGCGGAATAAACGCCAGCGCATTAACCGTTAAACGGGCGCCCGCTTCCAGCAGTAACCGCGCTTTGCGTTCTGCGACATCACCACCGCCGACGATCAAGCAGTCGCGGTCACGTAGTTGACAAAATATAGGCAAATGATCCACGACATTACCCCTTAATTATTGGCAGCAGCCTCTGGCTGATTGATTTTTGCCGGAGCCGGACGCTCCGATTTTGGCGTAGCATACCAATAACCCAATCCCATGAATACGACACCGGACAAAGTATTACCTAGTGTCACCCACAGAAGGTTATGACCAATTCCGGACAGGGTATAGGCCTCGCTGTGGTGGCCGAACCAGGAAAGGGCAAACAGCGTCATATTGGCTACGGAGTGTTCATAACCGGACGCGATAAACGCCAGCAGACACCACCAGATGGCAAGGAACTTCGCCGCGCCTTCGGTGCGGATTGCCATCCAGATTGCCAGGCAAACCAACCAGTTACACAGGGCGCCTTTAAAGAACAGTACTGTTGCAGGTGCGGTAGTTTTCGCCAGCGCGACCGTATGCACGATGCTGGTGTCGACCGGCAACAGACTGCCACCGCCCCAACTGTATAACAGAGCGACAAACACAGAGCCCATGAGGTTGCCGAGCCAGGTTTGTGGCAGAATCGCCCACATTTGACCGTGGCTGATGGTGCCCGCTTTAACGCCGAGCGTGAGAAACATCGTGTGACCGGTGAACAGTTCTGAACCGGCGATAATCACCAACGTTAAGGCAATACCAAAGGTTGCACCCATTACCAGAGGACGTACGGATGGATCGAGTAAATTACCGAGAGTAAAAATAAGAATGATGCCGAGCCCAACGTAGGCCCCTGCCATTGCTGAGCTGACCCAGAATCCGAGTGGATTATTTGCCGACAGGCGTGCGATGCGCGCAGCGTTAGCCGCACACTTATTGATAGTGTCTGTGAACATGTGTTGATTATCCTTGAAGTACAAACAATAAAAAGAAATCGTAACCGTAGGCCGGATAAGGCATTTATGCCGCCATCCGGCAATGTGCTTGTGCAATTGCCTGATGGCGCTACGCTTATCAGGCCTACTAATAAAAGACCTACAAATACGTCAAAAAAGGGGAGGCGTTGCGCCTCCCAAAATTAATTAACCGCGCAGTTGCACCGTGCCGTCTTTCACTCGCGCTTCGTAATGTTTCACGGAGAACTGTTCGTCTTCCATGCACAGACCGTCGCTTAAGCGAAAACGCTGTTTTTTCAGCGGGCTGGCAACCCACAATTCGCCCTGATGTTCAGCAATCAGCCCACGAGAAAGCACGCTGGACTCAAAGAACGGGTCGATGTTGCTGATCGCAAACACCTGGTCGCTGTGATACGGGCGGAAAATCGCAACCTGCTCGTTACCTAACAGGGCGCAGACGCCTGTTGCAGGCAGAATGTCATCGATTTTGCAGATGTTTTTCCACTGGCTCATGCGTTTTCCTCCACTAGAGTCACCGGGATACGCTCATAAGGCGTGGCCGGACGATGTTGTTCACGTTCAGGCACAACCTGGACATTCGGATCGCGTTGATCGCTGTTGATAAAGTGTTTGAAGCGAACCTGCGCGGATGGGGTGTTAACGGTTTCTGTCCACTCGCAGACCACTGCTTCACGCAGACGGGCCATCTCTTCTTCAAGATGCTGATTCAGACCCAGCTTGTCGTCGATGATGACGGACTTCAGATACTCGATACCGCCTTCCAGATTGTCTAACCACGGTGCGGTACGGGTCAGTTTGTCAGCGGTACGGATGTAGAACATCATGAAACGGTCAAGGTACTTGAGCAGCGTTTCGCGATCGATATCCGCGGCCAGCAGGTCTGCATGACGAGGTTTCATCCCGCCGTTACCGCAAACGTACAGGTTCCAGCCTTTCTCAGTGGCGATGATACCCACGTCTTTACCCTGGGCTTCCGCACATTCACGGGTACAGCCGGAGACGCCGAATTTCATTTTGTGCGGGGTACGAATGCCTTTGTAGCGATTTTCCAGCTCCACGCCGAAGCCAACGCTATCGCCGACGCCGTAACGGCACCAGGTGCTGCCTACGCAGGTTTTCGCCATACGCAGCGCTTTGGCATACGCGTGACCGGTTTCAAAACCGGCTTCAATCAGCTGACGCCAGATTTCCGGCAGGTCATCTTTTTGTGCGCCGAACAGACCGATACGCTGAGAACCGGTAATTTTGGTGTACAGGTTAAATTCACGCGCGATACGGCCCACGGCCACCAGGCCTTCAGGGGTAATTTCACCACCCGCAGAACGCGGGATCACGGAATAGGTGCCGTCTTTCTGGATATTCGCCAGGAAGTTGTCGTTAGTGTCCTGCAGCGGGGTATGCTGTGGTTTAAGAATGTATTCATTCCAGCAGGAGGCCAGCAGGGAGCCAACGGTGGGTTTACACACTTCGCAGCCGTAACCTTTACCGTGTTTAGCCAGCAATTCTTCGAAGGTTTTAATGCCTTCTACGCGAATCAGGTGGAACAGTTCCTGACGCGAATACGGGAAGTGTTCACACAGGTTGTTATTCACTTCGATACCCTGCTTCGCCAGTTCGGCGTTCAGGACCTGCGTTACCAGCGGGATACAACCGCCGCAGCCAGTACCGGCTTTGGTCTCGGCTTTCAGCGCCGCAACGGTGTGGCAACCTTTGTTGATAGCGGCAATCAGCATGCCTTTGGTGACGTCAAAGCAGGAACAAATCTGTGCGCTGTCCGGGAGTTTATCCACGCCGATTGATGGTTTACCGCTGCCCGCATGTGCTGGCAGAATCAGCGAGTCCGGGTTTTCCGGCAGCTCGATGGCGTTCAGCACAAGCTGTAGCAGGTTGCCGTAATCACTGGTGTCACCGACCAGAACCGCACCCAGCAGGGTTTTGTTATCTTCGCTTACGATGAGGCGTTTGTAGACTTCTTTGCTTTCATCGAGATAGACATAGCTGCGGGCACCCGGTGTACGCGCGTGCGCGTCGCCAATTCCGCCAACATCTACGCCGAGCAACTTCAGTTTGGCGCTGAGATCCGCACCTTCGAAAGCGTTTTCAGTTTCGAGGATATGATCCACAGCGACCTGGGCCATTTTGTAACCCGGCGCGACCAGACCATATACGCGGTTGTTCCAGCTGGCGCATTCGCCAATCGCATAGATATCCGGGTCAGATGTCTGGCAGCTGTCGTTAATGACAATGCCGCCGCGCGGAGCGACGTCCAGACCGCACTGGGTTGCCAGTTTGTCGCGTGGGCGAATACCGGTGGAGAAGACGATGAAATCAACTTCCAGCTCGCTGCCGTCGGCAAAACGCATGGTTTTGCGCGCTTCGGTGCCTTCCTGGACGATCTCTTTGGTGTTCTTGCTGGTGTGCACACGCACGCCCATGCTTTCAATTTTGCGACGTAACTGCTCGCCACCCATATGATCCAGCTGTTCAGCCATCAGCATGGGGGCGAATTCAATCACGTGGGTTTCCACGCCCAGGCTTTTCAGCGCTCCGGCGGCTTCCAGACCTAACAGGCCACCACCGACGACGGCACCGCGTTTGCTACGGCGGGCGCAAGCCTCAATGGCGTTGAGATCTTCGATGGTACGGTAAACGAAGCAGTCCTGGGTTTCGGAACCTTTAATCGGTGGGATCCACGGATAGGAGCCGGTCGCCATGATCAGCTTGTCGTAATAGACCGTACGGCCCGCGCTGGAGTGGATTACCTTCTCCTGGCGGTTGATGGTAATTGCACGTTCACCGACTAACACCTTAACGCCGTGCTTCTCATAGAACCCTTCACGCACCAGAGAAAGCTCTTCAGCGGTGTGGTGAGAGAAGTAGGATGACAGGTGTACGCGGTCGTACGCTTTGCGGGGTTCTTCACAGAAGACGGTAATATCAAAATTGGCAGCGTCGGATTTATCAAGAAGATCCTCAATAAAGCGATGGCCGACCATACCATTACCGATAATAGCGAGTCTGACTTTGCTCATTTTTGCCTCGATTTCTTTTCTATTACTGCCTACCTTAACGATTCAGCAACCGCGCTTATTGATACAAATCAAATTCGGCCTTATATACTCCTTAAGAGGTATATAACTGATTTGTCAGCATTTTTATAAGTGACGGAATTGACAGGCTTTTCATATTTGTACAATTGGCATACAAATTGAGGGGTTTTAGTGTGTTTGGGCCGACATCGCCAGCGAAAGAAGAGGGTATGAGAATAGGCCGGATGGCGCAGACACCATCCGGCAGTGTGTAGGCCGGGCAAGCGAAGCGCCCTCCGGCACTGAGATTAATGCGTTGCTGGCGCGTTATGCAGGCGATGACGCGTGACGAACCCAAGGATAAAGCACATCACGAACACCACGGCATACAGTCCGTTCGCAGTCTGTAATGCGGCTAATGGGCCACTGTGCGCCACGATAGGACCGGTGACGATGAAGGTGAGCATGGTACCAATGGTGCCGCAGGTCAGCACAAAGTTAACCAGTTTAGGTGAGGCAACTTTGGTCTGCTGAGAACCAAGGGTAATAATGGTGGTATAAATCGCGCTGGAGAAGAAGCCCAGCGTCAGAATGAACCACGGCATATGCTCTGGCGTACCGGTGATGAACAGATACATCAGCACGGTGGCCAGCCCTGCCAGTACGGTCAGAATACGCTGCAAATCGAAGAAACGCAGAATAAAGCTAAACGCCCACATGCCGACCATGTAAGACATCCAGAAGTCACTAACCAGTTTACCGGCATCGTTCAGGCTCATGCCCAGGCTCTTGGCGTATTCCGGAACCCAGGAGATAAAACCAAGCTGACCGAGGATGTAACACAGCGCCGCAATCGCCAGGAACAGCACGCCAATGCCCCATTTTTCTTTCACGGCCGGTGCATCTGACTGTTGTGCATGTTTGCCCAGCGCCGGGAATTCGCAGCCGAAGGTCAGCAGGAAAATGGCGACATATACCAGGCCGATACAAGCATAGACCCAGTACCATTCAATGCTGCGCGCGAGCAGGAAGGCCGCAACCATGGGGAAAATCATGCCCGCCATGCTGAAGAAGGAGTCGGTAAACAGCAGGCGGGAGCCACGCTGGCGACCTTCATACATCTGAGTCACCAGGAACGTACCAATCGACATGGTGATACCACTCACCAGTCCCAGCACAAACATTGCCGCGGAGAACAACGCCAGGCTATGGCTGAGCATCAGTCCGGCGATTGCCAATACCATCAGGATGAAGCCAAAACGCAATTGCGTTTTCAGCGGCACGATTTCCATCAGCCAGGCATTCAGAAAAATAGAGATCAGGATACCTGCGTTCAGAAAGGTGAAGGTGTTACTCATGCTGGAAACGGGCAAATGGAAATAATCCGCGATGTTTCCCATCACCATCCCGGTGACAATTACCAACGCACCTGTCAGGGCGTAGGAGAGAAAGCTAATCCATGTGAGCTTAATGCGATTGCTGTTAGTCATGACTGGCCTGTATAGAAGTGTAAGGCGCATTAACGGCGCCGTGAGCGGGCAGATTTTAGGCGTTTTAGTGATGTATTTAAATATTTTTTGGTAATTACTGAGCCTGTTACATTTTTGTATGTGATCGTGATCACATTGGTATTTACGACTATGAGGTTACATTTGTTTCAAGTACGTAAAATTAGGTAAAGGGATGGCCTTGTTCATGAAGGCTCTTTAGAATCAATCCACTTGCTTTAGTTTCTGCTCTCGTTTAAGGAAATCTCATGCTCAAATCGACTCTGGCGGCTGTTGCAGCTGTTTTCGCTCTTTCTGCTATCTCTCCCGCAGCGCTGGCAGCGAAAGGGGATCCGCACGTTCTGCTGACAACCTCTGCCGGTAACATTGAACTGGAACTGAACAGCCAGAAAGCCCCGGTTTCAGTGCAAAACTTTGTCGATTATGTCAACAGCGGTTTCTATAACAACACCACGTTCCACCGTGTGATCCCGGGATTTATGGTGCAGGGTGGTGGGTTTAACGAGCAGATGCAGCAGAAAAAACCTAACCCGCCAATCAAGAATGAAGCGGATAACGGGCTGCGTAACACCCGAGGCACGATCGCTATGGCGCGTACTGCGGATAAAGACAGTGCGACCAGCCAGTTTTTTATCAACATTGCGGACAATGCATTCCTCGATCATGGCCAGCGTGACTTTGGTTACGCCGTGTTCGGTAAAGTTGTGAAAGGTATGGATGTTGCGGACAAGATTGCGCAGGTACAGACCCACGATGTCGGTCCTTACCAGAATGTTCCGTCAAAACCGATTGTTATCCTTTCCGCTAAAGTCCTGCCGTAAGCCTATTTTGCGCGGGTAGTCCCTGCCCGCGTTCTCCCCCTTCTCTGCGTAACCCGAAATTGCTGCTTATACTTGTGGCAAGTGTCGGCTCATTCAGGGAGGTCACGTGAAAAAACTCACCGATAAACAAAAGTCCAGGCTCTGGGCGCAACTGCGAAATGCCAATTTCCAGGCAAGCCGGCGACTGGAAGGCGTGGATATTCCACGGGTTACTCTGAGCGCTGAAGACGCCCTGGCGCGTCTTGAAGAATTGCGGAGGCACTATGAGCGATAAATTCGGTGATGGACGCGACCCCTATTTGTATCCTGGGCTGAACGTTATGCGTAACCGGCTGGGGGTTCATCAGGCGCAGCGTCTGGCGCAGGCAGCTTATGAATTGACGGCGCTGCGTGCCGCCACAATTGAACTGGGGCCGTTAGTTCGTGGTTTACCCTACCTGTGCGCTATTCATCGCCAGCTTTATCAGGATATTTTCGACTGGGCTGGCAAGCTACGCGAAGTCGATATTTATCAGGGCGACACACCTTTCTGCCATTTTGCCTGGATAGAGAAAGAGGGCAACGTGCTGATGCAGGACCTGGAAGACGAGTCCTGGCTGGTGGGATTGCCGCCAGAAAAGTTTGTGGACCGCCTCGCACATTACTACTGCGAAATTAACGTGCTGCACCCGTTTCGCATCGGCAGTGGTCTGGCGCAGCGTATTTTCTTCGAACAGCTGGCGATTCATGCCGGGTATATACTCAACTGGGAGGGCATCCAGGTTGAGGAGTGGAACCAGGCAAATCAAAGCGGCGCCATGGGTGACCTGTCCGCACTGCAGGCGATATTTCGTAAAGTGGTAAGCGAAGCCCTGGAAATTGAGTAGAATAGCGCGGTTCTTCTGTACCGGAGCCGCCATGATCCTGCTTATCGATAACTACGATTCTTTTACCTGGAACCTGTATCAATACTTCTGCGAACTGGGCGCAGATGTCCTTGTCAGACGCAACGACGCGCTGACGCTGGCGCAAATTGATGCCCTGAATCCGCAGAAAATCGTCATTTCTCCGGGGCCATGCACGCCGGATGATGCGGGCATCTCGCTGGATGTCATTCGTCATTATGCGGGTAAGATCCCTATGCTGGGCGTTTGTCTGGGCCATCAGGCAATGGCACAAGCCTTTGGCGCGACCGTCGTGCGGGCGGCGAAAGTGATGCACGGTAAGACTTCACCCATTACGCATACCGGGCAAGGTGTTTTTCAGGGATTGGCAAACCCGCTAACGGTGACGCGCTACCATTCGTTGGTGGTCGCACCTGAGACGTTGCCTGAGTGCTTTGAAGTGACGGCGTGGAGTGAAACGCAGGAGATTATGGGCATTCGTCACCGGGAGTGGGATATGGAAGGGGTGCAATTTCACCCGGAGAGCATCCTAAGCGAACAGGGGCATCAGCTGCTGGCTAATTTACTTAACCGGTGATTTAGGGTTGCTATTTAGTGATTTTTTATTCATATTTTGTGATTATAATTTCACTAGCATTTCTGCTTAACAGGGTGGTAATGACATGGCAACTGAACAAACTGCAATTACGCGCGCAACATTCGATGAAGTGATTCTGCCGATTTATGCACCGGCAGAGTTTATCCCGGTAAAGGGGAAAGGAAGTCGAGTCTGGGATCAACAGGGTAAAGAGTACGTTGATTTCGCGGGCGGCATTGCAGTGACCGCGTTAGGGCATTGCCATCCGGCACTGGTCGAGGCATTAAAAACCCAGGGTGAAACTCTGTGGCATACCAGTAACGTGTTCACCAATGAGCCGGCGTTGCGTTTAGGCCGCAAAATCATTGATGCCACTTTCGCTGAACGCGTGTTGTTCATGAACTCCGGTACCGAAGCTAACGAAACCGCCTTTAAGCTGGCACGCCATTACGCCTGTGTGCGCCATAGCCCATTCAAAACTAAAATTATCGCCTTCCATAATGCGTTTCACGGTCGATCGCTGTTTACCGTTTCCGTGGGTGGGCAGCCGAAATACTCTGATGGCTTTGGACCAAAGCCCGCGGATATCATCCATGTACCGTTTAACGATCTGCATGCCGTAAAAGCGGTGATGGATGATCATACCTGTGCGGTGGTGGTTGAGCCTATTCAAGGAGAAGGCGGCGTCACTGCGGCTACGCCGGAATTCCTGCAAGGTTTACGTGAACTTTGTGACCAGCACCAGGCGCTGTTGGTGTTTGATGAAGTGCAGAGCGGGATGGGGCGTACCGGCGATTTGTTTGCCTATATGCACTATGACGTGACGCCGGATATCCTCACCAGCGCGAAGGCGCTAGGCGGCGGTTTCCCGGTGAGCGCGGTACTGACCACCCAGGAGATTGCCTCCGCGTTCCATGTTGGCTCGCACGGTTCGACTTACGGCGGTAACCCGCTGGCCTGCGCGGTTGCGGGAGCGGCGTTCGATATCATCAACACCCCGGAAGTGCTGGAAGGTATTCAGGCCAAACGGCATGCCTTTGTGCAGCATTTGCAGAAAATTGATCAGCAGTTTGATATTTTCAGCGATATTCGCGGCATGGGACTGTTGATTGGCGCTGAGTTGAAGCCGCAGTTTAAAGGCCGGGCGCGTGATTTCCTCTACGCTGCTGCGCACGAAGGGGTGATGGTGCTAAACGCCGGGCCGGACGTGATGCGTTTTGCACCGTCGCTGGTGGTAGAGCAGGCGGATATCGATGAAGGGATGCAGCGCTTCGCGCAGGCGGTAGCGAAGGTGGTGGGCTGATTGCCGGATGGCGGCGCGAGCGCCTTATCCGGCCTACAGGGTAAGGTGTGATTCGTAGGCCGGATAAGCGTAGCGTATCCGGCAAATCTCTTAACCCTTCATGTCCCGCAGTCGGCGGCTCAGCCAGATACCGTGGTGCGGTCGCTGGCGCCAGGCAACAGAAGAGATGGTGTGCATGGTGTTAAGGTGCCCCAGTATTCGTTGTAGATGCTGCTCAAGCGTACTTAATGGGCCGTGTGAGAGCATCTCTGGTGATTCGAGAATATTCACATCACCAGAACTTCCCGGTCCGTCATATTCCAGCCGCTGTTGACAGCGCTGGAGTGCAATTTCGCAGGATTCCAGATATCGCTGCGCCAGATCCGGCGTCAACATCGTGTGCTCCCTTGCCAGGGTAGTCATTGCATTGATGTGCTCGACGATGAACTGGCTGTGTGTAACCCACAGTTTCATATCTGCCAGATAGTGCGAGTTAAACCCAGGTTCCTGCATGGCCTGGTTTAATGAGTTAAACAGCGTGTTTTGCGCCTGATTGACCCGCATGCGCTGATACGCCAACGGCGTGGCCTGCGGATCGTTGCTGAGGATGAGACGGATGGCTTCTTGATCTGCTCCTAGTGCATCGTGAGCGTTCTTACGTAGTAAACCACTCTGCCATTGCGGCCACAGCCAGAGCGTACCGCCAAAGGCGATCAAACAACCGATCACGGTGTCGACAAACCGGGGCACGATAAACTGTTCCCCGTTCAACGTGAGTAACTGTAGGGTATATACCGCTGTGACCGTAAAGCCCACGGTGGCCCAGCCGTAGTTTTTACGGATGATCAGATAGCTAACCAGGGTTATCAGCAGCATAGCTGCCAGCGTAAAACCCTCAGGAATATGAAAGTGCAACGTGACGCCGGCAATGACCAGTCCGACAAGCGTGCCCACCGAGCGGTGTAAAATACGCACCCGGGTTGCGCCGTAGCCATTTTGCGTGACGAACAGTATCGTCATCAGGATCCAGTAAGGTTTTGGCAGGTGTAAAGCGCTACCCATTAGGCTTGCGATACTCAACATGACGCTGATGCGTCCGGCGTTACGCAGCGCCGGAGATTTCAACGACAAATAGTTTTTCAGTGCAGGAATTAACGGTAATCGACGCTGTTTATCAGCCATCAAATCCCGGGCATACAGTGGGCGTTGGGTACGCAGCACGCGGGCAATGCGGCTGAAATGCCAGTAGCAAAATTGTCCCACCGGATTATCCGGGTGCTGCCGGGCAATCTTCTCCAGGGTGCCGATCTGCTTTTCCATCGAAAAACGCGTCGGTAAGCGGTGATACAAAATGTCATCGGCCAGTACGCGTAGACGTTCCGCAACGGTGCGAGCATTCCAGCGAATCACCTGTTCAGCATGACTACGCTCGACCAGCTTTTGCACTTCTTCGGGCTGGTGCAGGCTAACGGAAATATGCTCCTGTAAATCCAGCGCTTCCTGGAAAACACGTAGCAAGCGTTTGTATTCATTATTGTGATGTGCCGACAGCATGTGCATTTGCTGGTAGCACTGGGTAATCAGATCCACGGCTTTCTGTTGACGGACCAGCAGGGGGGGTAGCGCTTTTTCGGGATCGGCATGCTGGGTCAACATGCTGTATTTAGCCTCACAGTAATCGGCTAATTCGCGGTACAACAAACTGAGTGATTCGCGCAGCGGTTGTTCACGCCACATCCAGAACCAGAACCAGTTAAACAGGCCGTACCATACTGTCCCCAGCGCGTAGATCAGCAATGGCTCCCAGACGGGCATGTTCCCGGCCAGACTCAGTGTGAAAATCGCCGCGATCAGTGAGGCGGGCAGAAGTCGTGCATGCAACGGGCTTAGCTCAGCAGTCACACCGAGAATCAGCGTCAGGCCGGTGAGGATCAGCGGCAGCGGTATAGTCTGTGCCAGCAGTAACTGCATTATCAGGCTGCAGCCGGCAAACAGCGACGCGCCAATCACTAAGCGTTTGAAAAAGCGCTTATGTGGGGTATCAAGACCCGCAATATTGCAACAGGCAGGGACGAGGGAGAACAACAGTCCCAGATGAAGCTGACCAATGATAAGACCGACAGCCACAGGTAAACATAGCACCAGCGTCTGTCGTAGTGCGTAGTTGATCTCGGGGTGATAAATCAGTCTTCGCCACATCGGAGCAAACAAAAATGGCGCATTACTACGTAACACGCCATGTCGATGGGATTAACGCGTGCCGTAGACGACGATGGTCTTACCATGTGCGGAGATCAGGTTCTGATCTTCCAGCATCTTCAGGATACGACCAACGGTTTCACGGGAACAGCCAACGATCTGGCCAATTTCCTGACGGGTGATTTTAATCTGCATGCCATCCGGGTGGGTCATCGCGTCAGGCTGTTTCGCCAGATTCAGCAGAGTCTGGGCGATACGACCGGTTACGTCGAGGAAGGCAAGGTTGCCCACTTTTTCAGACGTTACCTGCAGACGACGAGCCATCTGAGAAGACAGGCGCATCAGAATATCTGGGTTGACCTGGATTAATTGGCGAAATTTTTTGTAGGAAATTTCAGCGACTTCACATGCGGTTTTGGCACGTACCCAGGCGCTACGTTCCTGGCCTTCTTCGAAGAGGCCTAATTCACCAATAAAATCGCCCTGATTCAGATAAGAGAGGATCATTTCTTTCCCTTCTTCATCTTTGATCAGCACTGCCACTGAGCCTTTAACGATGTAATACAACGTTTCCGCTTTTTCACCCTGGTGAATCAGCGTGCTCTTCGATGGGTACTTATGAATATGGCAATGAGACAAGAACCATTCGAGAGTCGGGTCTGTTTGCGGTTTGCCAAGCACCATGCGCGGTTATCCTCTGTTATAAGCTGTCTCCAGAGCCAGAACACGACGCTGTCTCTGGGGTTGCAAAAATGTGCTTCCCGCTACCTGGGAAGGGGGCTGCTAAAAATAGATTGCAGCCTGTAATGTGATGTCCTCTGCATACATGCAGTACGTCAATGTATTACTGTAGCATCCCGACTGTTTTAGCATAGCTTTCGCCGTGTGTCTCCTGGTGTCTCGCTTCAGCATGACGCAGGTCGCCTTCCATTGCGAGAATTGTTATGTACGCGTAATCTGTCAGGAAAATTGAAACATTGGAGTTACGAAATATGCAAGCGCGTGTAAAGTGGGTTGAGGGGTTAACCTTCCTCGGTGAGTCCGCCTCAGGCCACCAAATTTTGATGGACGGTAACTCTGGTGATAAAGCGCCGAGCCCGATGGAGATGGTATTAATGGCGGCAGGGGGGTGTAGCGCCATTGATGTCGTGTCCATTCTGCAAAAGGGACGCCAGGATGTCACCAACTGCGAAGTGAAGCTCACCTCTGAGCGCCGTGAAGAAGCACCGCGTCTGTTTACCCACATCAATCTGCATTTCATCGTGACGGGGCGCGACCTGAAAGATGCGTCTGTGTCTCGGGCGGTTGATCTTTCTGCTGAGAAATATTGCTCCGTGGCGTTGATGCTGGAAAAAGCGGTGAATATCACCCATTCCTACGAAGTGATTGCTGCTTAACATATGATGCCGGATGGCGGCGTAGCCTTATCCGGCCTACATAACGATACCGACTCGTAGGCCCGATAAGCGTAGCGCCATCGGGCACATCCCATACATCACTCTATCTTTTTACCTTCCATCAGCCTCTGCACCAATGGCAGCATGATCAATTCCATCGCCAGCCCCATCTTGCCGCCCGGCACGACTAATGTATTGATATGGGAAATGAATGAACCCTGCAGCATAGCCAGCAGCCAGGGATAATCGATGCCTTCCAGATTACGAAAATGAATCACTACAAAGCTCTCATCCAGTGACGGAATACTCTTTGCCGCAAAGGGGTTGGAGGTGTCGACGGTGGGCACTCGCTGGAAGTTAATATGCGTGCGGGAAAACTGCGGCGTAATGTAATTGATATAATCGTCCATTGAACGAACGACCGAGTCCATTACCGCTTCACGTGAATGCCCGCGTTCGCTGGTATCGCGGGTGAGTTTCTGGATCCACTCCAGGTTCACAATAGGGACAACACCAACAAGCAGATCGACATGCCGCGCCACATTTTGTTGTGGTGTAACGACGCCGCCGTGCAATCCTTCATAGAACAGTACATCAGTAGGTTCAGGAAGCGGTTGCCATGGGGTGAATGTGCCCGGAACCTGGTTCCATGGAACGGCTTCATCATAGGTATGCAGATATTTACGCGACTGTCCTTTTCCCGTCTGGCCGTACTCAATGAAGGTTTGTTCGAGCAGGCCAAAGTCATTCGCTTCAGGGCCGAAGTAGCTGATGTGTCGTCCGGCGTCGCGCGCTTTGCGGATCGCCATATCCATTTCCGGGCGGGTATAACGATGAAAACTGTCACCTTCCACCTCGGCGGCACGCAGATTTAACTGTGCGAAAATTTTACGAAACGCGAGGCTGGTGGTGGTGGTCCCCGCGCCACTGGATCCTGTTACCGCAATCACCGGATGTTTGGCAGACATAACAACTCCATAAATAGGTTGGTTTTTTATTATAGTCAGCCGTCGGCAGCGGATTACTCGTGAAGCTGTTTCCTCGGCATTATGTTGACCGTTTCATGCAGTTCGGACCACACCAGCACAGCTTCACCTGATTGTAGTTGGCGTTTGACGTCGGCGACTTTTTGTTCGAGCGAGCGTTCATGTTCACCATAATCGGTGCCTTCGCGCAAGACAAAGCTTTCAATCAGGTTATCCAGTGCGTCCGGGGAGATGTCTTGCCAGGGAATCATCATGATGATGCCTCCAGATATGTTGTCAGCCAGTCTGGAATACGCGATTCCAGCCACATCTCAGGGCGACGTAACGTGCCACCAATAAATCCGACGTGTCCACCGTGCTCGGTGAGTTGATACTCCACCTGTGGGGGCAGATTCTCGGGTTGTGGGATGACATGGCTATCCATAAACGGATCGTCTTTGGCGTGGATAATCAGCGTCGGTTTGGCGATCCGATTCAACAGTGGCATGGCGCTGCACTGACGATAGTAATCTATAGCATCAGCAAAACCGTGGATTTTAGCCGTGATCAAATCGTCGAAATCGCGAATACGACGCAGGGATTTTAATTGCGCGAGGCTCACTGGCAGCGACCCCGGATACGCTTCCAGTTTCCGTGAGGCGTTGGCTTTCAGCAGATTGAGCAGGTAGCGCTGGTAGACGCGGGAGAAACCCTTCTCCATGTGATAACTACACGCTTCCAGCACAAACGGTGCAGAGACGATAACTGCCGCATCAATGGGGATCGTGTTCCCTTCTTTCGCCAGCAGGCAGGCCAGCATATTCCCACCGAGCGAATAACCTACTGCAGCGGTTGGAACGCGTCCAAACTCTCGCTCCAGCCAGTTTAAAAACCAGGTGCCATCTTCTGTTTCACCAGAGTGATAAATACGATTCAGGCGATTTGGCTCACCGCTACAGCCACGAAAATGCATCACTACACCGAGCCAGCCGCGCTTTTGCGCCGCTTCAATCAGGCCATGCGCGTACGGACTGTTCAGGCTTCCTTCCAGACCGTGAAAAACCACCAGGCGCGGCTTATGTTTGGCCTGCTGTGGATCTTCGCTCCATGCCAGGTCGACAAAGTCACCATCGGGTAATTCCAGACGCTGCCAATGGGCATCGAACTTCACCTTACGGCGTATTAAACGCGGCAGCATCGTCTGTAGATGACGGTTACTGATACCACGCATCGGGCGGAATTCTCGCGAATCGTCGGTAGGTGGGGTCATTTCTGTGGATGTGATTTCAACCATAACACCAGAGCAATTAATAATCGGAAAGAATAACTATACCGCGCACAGCGCGTGCGGGTTAGCCAATATGTGATTTTGTCGCCAGTCAGTTAGCCGGTTACGCGAGCCTGGACCGAAGCGTAGGCCTGATAAGACGCGCGAACGCCGCCATCAGGCATATTCGGCTCCGGTGCCGGATGGCGGTTTCGCCTTATCCGGCAATCAGGGCTACTCGGCCAGCATCTGCTCAAGCTGTTCCTGCGCATCCAGCCAGGCCATCTCACACTCTTCCAGCCCGGACTTCGCGCTTGCCTGTTGTTGCAGGCATGCCGTGAGCTCAGCTTTACGACTTTGGTCGTACAGTTCGCTATCACCGAGCTTCTCTTCAGCCTGTGCCAGCTGTGCGTGTAGCTTCTCCATCTCTTTTTCCAGACGGGTAATCTCTTTACGCAGCGGTTGTGTCAGGCTGCGTAGCTCGGCTTCGCGGCGTTTCTGGTCCTTACGCGCCTGGGCGCTGTTAACGCTCTCTTTTGCCGGTTCGTCGCCCTGGTTTTCTTGTTTTTGTACGTCGCTCAGCCATTGCTGGTAATCCTCCAGATCGCCATCAAACGGTTCGACCTTCTTGTCGTGTACCAGGTAGAGATCATCGGTGGTGGAGCGAATCAAGTGGCGATCGTGTGATACCACAACCAGTGCACCTTCGAAATCGATTAGCGCTTCGGTCAGTGCCTGGCGCATGTCCAGATCCAGGTGGTTGGTCGGTTCATCAAGCAGCAGCAGGTTCGGGCGCTGCCAGACGATCAGTGCCAGCACCAGACGCGCTTTTTCACCGCCGGAGAAACGTCGGGTTTCTTCGCTGACTTTATCGCCCTGGAAGCCGAATCCACCAAGATAATCACGCAGTTTCTGTTCGAGCTCTTGTGGAGCCATACGTGCCAGGTGCTGAATGGGGGATTCATCAGCGCGCAAAAATTCCAGTTGATGCTGTGCGAAGTAACCCAGTTTGATGCCCTTCGCCAGACCAATTTCGCCACTGATAGGGGCCAGTTCGCCGGCCAGCAGCTTGATCAGCGTTGATTTGCCCGCACCGTTGCGGCCTAACAGGCCAATGCGGGAACCCGGCACCAGATTCAGTTTGATGGAATCGAGGATTGTGCGATCGCCGTAGCCAGCACTCACTTTTTCCATCTTCAGCAGTGGGTTAGGCAGGCTTTCCGGTTCACGGAAGCTGAAATGGAACGGGTTATCGACATGGGCTGGCGCGATAAGCTCCATGCGCTCCAGCATTTTGATACGGCTCTGCGCCTGTTTTGCCTTGGTTGCTTTTGCGCGGAAACGATCGATATAGCTTTGCAGATGCGCCACGCGCTCTTGCTGGCTTTCGTACATCGCTTGTTGTTGTGCAAGGCGGGTCGCACGCTGGATTTCAAACGCGCTGTAGTTGCCGGTGTACTCGAACATGGTTTGCTGTTCGATATGAATAATTTTATCCACCACCGGATCGAGGAAGTCCCGGTCGTGGGAAATCAAAATCAGTGTACCCTGATAGCTTTTCAACCATCTTTCCAGCCAGATTACCGCGTCGAGATCGAGGTGGTTGGTGGGTTCATCAAGCAGTAGCAAATCTGAACGGCAAATCAGCGCCTGGGCCAGATTGAGACGCATACGCCAGCCACCAGAGAAATCGCTGACCGGGCGCTCTAGCTGCTCGTTAGAGAAACCGAGACCGTGCAGCAGGCTGGCCGCGCGTGAGCGCACGGTCCAGGCATCGATGGCATCCAGTTTGCCATGGATGGTGGCAATGGCGTGTCCATCGTTACGTTCGTTGGCATCGTTTAACTGGGCTTCCAGTTGACGATATTCGCGGTCGCCATCAATCACGTATTCCAGCGCAGGTTGTGGTAACGCTGGCGTTTCCTGATTCACCCATGCGAGTTGCCAGTTTCCCGGAAACGTAAATCCACCGGCGTCAGCGCTGATTTCATTTTTCAGCAATGCCAGCAGGGTAGATTTACCGCAGCCATTTTTACCCACCAGGCCAACCTTCTGCCCAGGATTAATGGTGGCCGTGGCATTGTCCAGCAAGACGCGCACGCCGCGACGAATTTGTAACGATGAGAAAACAATCATAAGGCGCCGTATGTTCAGACTATGTTAATTTATCATTATGATAATGTAATGTGTGGGCCATTTGCCGCACCGAGGCGCAATGGTAGCCCAAAACGCCGAAAATAGACAAAAGACAAAACCGGGAGGGGGATGATGTCCCAGCCAGCGAAAGTGTTGCTGCTGTATGCCCATCCGGAATCTCAGGACTCGGTCGCGAACCGGGTTCTGCTTAAACCGGCCATGCAGCTCAATAATGTTACCGTGCACGATCTTTACGCGCACTATCCTGATTTTTTTATCGATATTTCGCACGAGCAGGAATTGCTGCGTGAGCATGACGTGATTGTTTTTCAGCATCCACTCTATACCTATAGCTGCCCGGCCCTGCTAAAGGAGTGGCTTGACCGCGTACTGAGTCGCGGGTTTGCCAGTGGCCCCGGAGGGAACCAACTGGCGGGAAAGTACTGGCGGAGTGTGATCACCACTGGTGAGCCGGAAAGTGCGTATCGGTATGACGCGCTGAACCGCTATCCGATGAGTGATGTGTTACGTCCTTTTGAGCTGACGGCAGGAATGTGCCGGATGCACTGGATGAGTCCCATCATCGTTTACTGGGCCAGACGGCAAACGAAGCAGGAGCTGGACAGCCATGCTAAAGCGTATGGTGACTGGCTGGCGAATCCGATTCCTGTGGGAGGCCGCTGATGGAAGGTTCTGATTTATTGACCGCGGGAGTGCTGTTCCTCTTCGCGGCGGTGGCTGCGGTGCCGTTGGCATCGCGGCTGGGTATTGGGCCGGTGTTGGGCTATTTGCTGGCGGGGATCGCTATTGGCCCATGGGGACTTGGCTTCATCAGCGATGTGGATGAAATTCTGCACTTCTCTGAGCTGGGCGTGGTCTTCCTGATGTTCATCATCGGGCTGGAACTTAACCCGGCTAAACTATGGCAATTGCGGCGTTCAATTTTTGGTGTCGGTGCCGCGCAGGTGTTACTTAGCGCGCTTGTCCTGGCAGGGTTATTGATGCTCACTGACTATTCCTGGCAGGCGGCGGTAGTCGGTGGGATTGGTTTGGCGATGTCATCGACGGCAATGGCGTTACAGCTGATGCGGGAAAAAGGGATGAACCGCAGTGAATCCGGACAACTGGGCTTTTCAGTGCTGTTGTTCCAGGATTTGGCGGTGATCCCCGCGTTGGCGCTGGTTCCGCTGTTAGCAGGATCAGCCGATGAGCATTTTGACTGGATCAAAGTGGGCATGAAGGTGTTGGCTTTTGCTGGCATGTTGATTGGCGGACGCTATCTGCTGCGTCCTGTCTTTCGCTTTATTGCGGGGTCCGGCGTGCGGGAAGTGTTTACCGCGGCCACGTTGCTGCTGGTATTGGGCTCTGCGTTGTTTATGGATGCGCTGGGCCTGTCGATGGCGCTGGGAACGTTTATCGCTGGCGTGCTGCTGGCGGAAAGCGAATATCGACATGAACTGGAAACGGCGATTGATCCCTTTAAAGGGCTTTTGCTCGGGTTATTTTTCATCTCGGTGGGGATGTCACTTAACCTTGGCGTGCTTTATACCCATATTTTGTGGGTAGTGGCGAGCGTGATGGTACTGGTCATCGTGAAGACGCTGGTGCTCTATGTGTTGGCGCGGCTGAATGGCATGAGAAGCTCGGAGCGGATGCAATTTGCGGGGGTGCTAAGCCAGGGCGGAGAATTTGCCTTCGTGCTTTTTTCAACGGCATCTTCCCAGCGGCTGTTTCAGGGCGATCAAATGGCACTTTTGCTGGTAACCGTCACGCTGTCGATGATGACCACGCCACTGTTGATGAAGCTGATTGATAAATGGCTCTCTCGCCAGTTCAACGGCCCGGATGAGGAAGATGAACAGCCCTGGGTGGAAGACGATAAGCCGCAGGTTATCGTGGTGGGGTTTGGGCGTTTTGGTCAGGTGATCGGCCGTTTGCTGATGGCGAACAAAATGCGTATTACCGTCCTGGAGCGGGATATCAGTGCGGTGAATCTGATGCGTAAATATGGCTATAAAGTCTATTACGGTGACGCCACGCAGGTGGAGCTTTTACGTTCCGCTGGCGCAGAGGCGGCGCAGTCTATTGTGATCACCTGCAATGAACCTGAAGACACGATGAAGCTGGTGGAACTGTGCCAACAGCATTTTCCGCATTTGCATATTCTTGCGCGAGCGCGCGGACGTGTAGAGGCGCATGAGTTATTACAGGCAGGTGTCACGCAGTTTTCCCGTGAAACCTTCTCGAGCGCACTGGAACTGGGGCGCAAAGCGCTGGTGTCGTTGGGGATGCATCCGCATCAGGCGCAGCGCGCCCAGTTACATTTTCGTCGACTCGATATGCGCATGCTACGGGAATTGATCCCGATGCATACCGATACGGTGCAAATCTCTCGTGCCAGAGAGGCCCGGCGTGAGCTGGAGGAGATTTTCCAGCGGGAGATGCAGAAAGAACGGCGCCAGTTGGATGGCTGGGATGAATTTGAGTAGAGGATAACCATGGCAATTCGTAAACGTTTTATTGCAGGCGCAAAATGTCCGACCTGCCAGGCGCAGGATTCGCTGGCGATGTGGCGTGAAAATAATATCGATATTGTTGAGTGTGTTAAGTGTGGTCATCAGATGCGCGAGGCCGATAAAGAAGCGCGCGAGCACGTTCGCAAAGAGGAGCAAGTGATCGGGATTTTTCATCCGGACTAGCGATATGACGCAGCTTTTTTTAAGCTAGAGGGTACACGGGTGCAGAATTCCGCTACAATCTGCGCCACTATTCTTTCCATGCTCAGGAGATATCATGAAAGTAGCAAAGGACCTGGTGGTCAGCCTGGCCTATCAGGTACGTACAGAAGACGGTGTGTTGGTTGATGAGTCTCCGGTGAGTGCACCGCTGGACTACCTGCATGGTCACGGTTCCCTGATTTCTGGCCTGGAAACAGCGCTGGACGGTCATGAAGTTGGCGATAAATTCGACGTTGCTGTAGGCGCAAACGACGCTTACGGTCAGTATGATGAAAACCTGGTGCAGCGCGTTCCTAAAGACGTCTTCATGGGCGTTGATGAACTGCAGGTTGGCATGCGTTTCCTGGCTGAAACTGACCAGGGTCCGGTACCGGTAGAAATTACCGAAGTGGAAGACGACCACGTTGTGGTTGACGGTAACCACATGCTGGCTGGCCAGAACCTGAAATTCAACGTAGAAGTTGTTGCTATCCGTGAAGCGACCGAAGAAGAGCTGGCCCATGGCCACGTTCACGGTGCGCATGGCCATGACCACGATCATGACCACGGTCACGATGGTTGCTGCGGTGGTCACGGTCACGACCATGGTCACGAGCACGGTGGCGAAGGCTGCTGCGGTGGTGGCGGTAAAGGTAACGGCGGCGGCTGCGGTTGCCACTAATCGGTATGATTGCCTGATGGCGCTACGCTTATCAGGCCGACCGTAGGCCGGATAAGACGTTTACGTCGTCATCCGGCACAAAAAAGCGGGGAAACCCCGCTTTTTTTACGCCTCAATAATGTGGCGGTGGCGTCTCTTCAGACTGCGACGCGATATGAGACGGCTGAGTGGCTTTGAGCTTTTCTGTCAGCAGACGCAGATGGTCGCGCAGTTTGGCCATTTCCAGTTCATGCGCGGTCACCGTTACGTTCAGCTCTTCAATGGTTATTTCCTGAAACGCCAGGCGACTCTCCAGCTCAGCCAGGCGAGTTTCCATCGTTGTATCCTGCATGATTCACCTCTTCTGTTTTTCTCCGGCAGATCGCGGACTGCGGCGAATTCTACTTAACTTTGCCTGTTTGCACAGCACTCATTCCTCTGCAACGAAACTAATTTAAACAAAAAGTGTCTGAAAAGTGGTGATAATAGGGCGTGCCTGTATGTTGATTTGTTCTACAACGCTTTATAGTACGTTTTTATGTTAGCTAACCCTGGGGTGAGATGCCCCGGCCCTGGAGAGATGGATGAAATCACTGTTTAAAGTAACGCTGCTGGCGACCACAATGGCCGTTGCACTGCATGCCCCGATCACCTTCGCTGCTGATGCTGCGAAACCAGCCGCTACCGCTGACAGCAAAGCAGCATTCAAAAATGACGACCAAAAAGCCGCTTACGCGCTGGGCGCGTCCCTGGGTCGTTACATGGAAAACTCCCTGAAAGAACAAGAAAAACTGGGCATCAAACTGGATAAAGATCAGTTGATCGCGGGTGTTCAGGATGCGTTTGCAGATAAGAGCAAACTGTCTGACCAGGAAATCGAACAAACTCTGCAGGGGTTTGAAGCTCGCGTGAAGAGCTCCGCTCAGGCGAAAATGGAAAAAGATGCGGCCGATAACGAAGCGAAAGGTAAAGAGTACCGTGCTAAGTTTGCTAAAGAGAAAGGTGTCAAAACCTCTGCTACTGGCCTGGTCTACAAAGTAGAGAAAGAAGGTACCGGTGAAGCACCGAAAGACAGCGATACGGTGGTTGTGAACTACAAAGGTACGCTGATCGATGGTAAAGAGTTTGATAACTCTTACACCCGTGGTGAGCCGCTCTCTTTCCGTCTTGACGGTGTTATTCCAGGCTGGACCGAAGGCCTGAAAAATATCAAGAAAGGCGGCAAAATCCAGCTGGTTATCCCACCGGATCTGGCATACGGTAAAACGGGCGTTCCGGGCATTCCAGCAAACTCCACGCTGGTCTTTGATGTTGAGCTGTTAGATATCAAACCGGCACCGAAAGCAGATGCGAAGCCAGATGCTGCACCGGCTGATAAAGCTGCAGACAGCAGCAAAAAGTAAATGATTAGAAACCGCCGCCCACAGGGCGGCGGTTTTTTATTATCGGCAGGATATAATTAATACTGGAAAGCGCCTTGTGCGCTGTATTACTTTAGATGCCCCTATAATAGTGATGAGCCTGCCCTGACAACATAACGACAGGCTCCTGAAAAGGAGTGCTTTTTTTCATGTCCAGGTCGCTTTTAACCAACGAAACCAGTGAGCTAGATTTGCTGGATCAACGTCCTTTCGATCAAACCGACTTCGATATCCTCAAATCCTACGAAGCGGTAGTGGACGGGTTGGCGATGCTCATTGGTTCCCATTGTGAAATCGTATTGCACTCTTTGCAGGATTTGAAATGCTCGGCCATCCGCATTGCTAACGGTGAACACACGGGCCGTAAAATTGGCTCACCGATTACCGACCTTGCGTTGCGTATGCTGCATGATATGACGGGTGCGGATAGCAGCGTGTCGAAGTGTTATTTCACACGCGCGAAAAGCGGTGTCTTGATGAAGTCGGTGACGATTGCCATTCGCAACCGTGAGCATCGCGTGATTGGTCTGCTGTGCATCAACATGAACCTTGATGTCCCTTTCTCGCAGATAATGAATACCTTTATCCCGCCGGAGACCCCGGAAGTGGGATCAGCCGTGAACTTCGCGTCCTCAGTCGAAGATCTGGTGACCCAGACGCTGGAGTTCACCATTGAAGAAGTGAACGCCGATCGTAACGTCTCCAACAATGCCAAGAATCGTCAGATCGTCCTGAACCTGTATGAGAAAGGTATCTTCGATATTAAAGATGCGATCAATCAGGTTGCCGATCGTCTGAACATCTCCAAGCACACGGTCTACCTCTATATTCGCCAGTTCAAAAGCGGTGATTTCCAGGGGCAAGATAAGTAATGCGTTTTGCCATCATGGTAACCGGGCCCGCCTACGGCACACAGCAAGCGAGTAGCGCATTGCAATTTGCGCATGCGCTACTCGAAGAAGGACACGAATTGTGTAGCGTCTTCTTTTATCGTGAGGGCGTGTATAACGCGAACGTTCTGACATCGCCCGCCAGTGATGAATTTGATTTAGTGCGAGCCTGGCAAAAGCTTCACCAGCAGCATGGTGTGGCGCTGAATATCTGTGTAGCGGCAGCCTTGCGGCGTGGTGTTGTTGATGAGACTGAGGCAACACGACTGGGGTTGTCTGGTGCTAATTTACAGTCAGGATTTACTCTCAGCGGTCTTGGATCGCTGGCTGAAGCATCCCTGACGTGCGATCGCGTGGTGCAGTTTTAATGAAACGTGTTGCCTTTGTTTTTTCTACTGTGCCGCACGGCAGCGCATCCGGCCGCGAAGGACTGGATGCTTTACTGGCGACATCTGCATTAACGGAAGATCTCGGCGTGTTCTTTATCGGTGATGGTGTCTTCCAGATCCTCCAGGGGCAACAACCGGATGTCGTTCTGGCGCGAGACTATATCTCTACTTTCAAACTGTTAGGATTGTACGATATAGAACAATGCTGGCTTTGTGCGGCCTCATTGCGTGAGCGAGGCCTGGCAGAGGGGGCGAATTTTGTGGTTGATGCGACGGCGCTTGAACCGGAAGATTTGCGTCGTGAGCTTGGCAACTATGACGTCATTTTGAGGTTTTGAGGCTCTCATGCTGCACATTTTACATCGCTCTGCGTGGCTAACCGATTTCTCCTCCCTCCTGCGTCTGATTGCTGAAGATGACGAGCTTTTACTGCTTCAGGATGGCGTCACTGCAGCAATAGAAGGCAGTCGTTTCCTTGAAAGTCTGCAAAATGCCTCCATTAAGGTCTATGTACTGGAAGAAGACATTAAAGCTCGCGGGTTGGGTGGTCAAATTTCAGACAGTGTCGTCAGGGTTGGCTATACTGACTTCGTCAGACTTACGGTGAAGCATCTCAGCCAGATGACCTGGTAATTGTGGGATCGTTGTATATTTCTTGACACCTTTTCGACACCGACCTAAAATTCTGCGTCCTCATATTGTATGAGGTCGTTTTATTACGTGTTTACGAAGCAAAAGCTAAAACCAGGAGCTATTTAATGGCAACAGTTAACCAGCTGGTACGCAAACCACGTGCACGCAAAGTTGCAAAAAGCAACGTGCCTGCGCTGGAAGCATGCCCGCAGAAACGTGGCGTATGTACTCGTGTATATACTACCACCCCTAAAAAACCGAACTCCGCACTGCGTAAAGTTTGCCGTGTTCGTCTGACTAACGGTTTTGAAGTGACTTCCTACATCGGTGGTGAAGGTCACAACCTGCAGGAGCACTCCGTGATCCTGATCCGTGGCGGTCGTGTAAAAGACCTCCCGGGTGTTCGTTACCACACCGTTCGTGGTGCGCTTGACTGCTCCGGCGTTAAAGACCGTAAGCAATCACGCTCCAAGTATGGCGTGAAACGTCCTAAGGCTTAATGGTTCTCCGTTAAGTAAGGCCAAACGTTTTATATTAATGTCAAACTAAACTCTTAGAGTTTTGGACAATCCTGAATTAACAACGGAGTATTTCCATGCCACGTCGTCGCGTCATTGGTCAGCGTAAAATTCTGCCGGATCCGAAGTTCGGATCAGAACTGCTGGCTAAATTTGTAAATATCCTGATGGTAGATGGTAAAAAATCTACTGCCGAAACTATCGTATACAGCGCGCTGGAGACCCTGGCTCAGCGTTCTGGTAAAAACGAACTGGAAGCTTTCGAAGTAGCTCTCGAAAACGTGCGCCCGACTGTCGAAGTTAAGTCTCGCCGCGTTGGTGGTTCTACTTATCAGGTACCAGTTGAAGTCCGTCCGGTCCGTCGTAATGCTCTGGCAATGCGTTGGATCGTTGAAGCTGCTCGTAAACGCGGTGATAAATCCATGGCTCTGCGCCTGGCGAACGAACTTTCTGATGCTGCAGAAAACAAAGGTACTGCAGTTAAGAAACGTGAAGACGTTCACCGTATGGCAGAAGCCAACAAGGCGTTCGCACACTACCGTTGGTAATCCCTTCGGAGTTTTAGTCACCAGGCGGGCGCTTCTAGTAAGCAGCCCGCTTTGGGCTACTTAAATTGAACGCCTAAAAGATAAACGAGGAATCAAATGGCTCGTACAACACCCATCGCGCGCTACCGTAACATCGGTATCAGTGCGCACATCGACGCCGGTAAAACCACTACTACCGAACGTATTCTGTTCTACACCGGTGTAAACCATAAAATCGGTGAAGTTCATGACGGCGCAGCCACCATGGACTGGATGGAGCAGGAGCAGGAGCGTGGTATTACTATCACCTCCGCAGCGACTACTGCATTCTGGTCTGGTATGGCTAAGCAGTACGAACCGCATCGCGTAAACATCATCGACACCCCGGGGCACGTTGACTTCACAATCGAAGTAGAACGTTCCATGCGTGTGCTTGATGGTGCAGTAATGGTTTACTGCGCAGTTGGTGGTGTTCAGCCTCAGTCTGAAACCGTATGGCGTCAGGCAAACAAATATAAAGTTCCGCGCATTGCGTTCGTTAACAAAATGGACCGTATGGGTGCGAACTTCCTGAAAGTTGTTGGTCAGATCAAAACCCGTCTGGGCGCGAACCCTGTTCCGCTGCAGCTGGCAATTGGCGCTGAAGAAGCGTTCACCGGTGTTGTTGACCTGGTGAAAATGAAAGCCATCAACTGGAACGAAGAAGATGCAGGCGTAACCTTCACTTATGAAGATATCCCGGCAGACATGCAGGAACTGGCTGAAGAATGGCACCAGAACCTGATCGAGTCCGCTGCGGAAGCTTCAGAAGAGCTGATGGAGAAATACCTGGGTGGTGAAGAACTGACTGAAGAAGAGATCAAAAAAGCTCTGCGTCAGCGTGTTCTGAACAACGAAATCATCCTGGTAACCTGTGGTTCTGCGTTCAAGAACAAAGGTGTTCAGGCGATGCTGGATGCGGTAATTGATTACCTGCCATCCCCAGTCGACGTACCTGCGATCAACGGTATTCTGGACGACGGTAAAGATACTCCTGCTGAGCGTCATGCTAGCGATGACGAGCCGTTTGCTGCTCTGGCATTCAAAATCGCTACCGACCCGTTCGTGGGTAACCTGACCTTCTTCCGTGTGTACTCTGGTGTGGTTAACTCCGGTGACACCATCCTGAACTCCGTGAAAACTGCACGTGAGCGTTTTGGCCGTATCGTTCAGATGCACGCCAACAAACGTGAAGAGATCAAAGAAGTTCGCGCGGGCGATATCGCGGCTGCAATCGGTCTGAAAGACGTGACCACTGGTGACACCCTGTGTGACCCGGATCACCCGATCATTCTGGAACGTATGGAATTCCCTGAGCCGGTAATCTCCATCGCAGTTGAACCGAAAACCAAAGCTGACCAGGAAAAAATGGGTCTGGCTCTGGGCCGTCTGGCTAAAGAAGACCCGTCTTTCCGTGTATGGACTGACGAAGAATCTAACCAGACCATTATCGCCGGTATGGGTGAGCTGCACCTCGACATCATCGTTGACCGTATGAAGCGTGAATTCAACGTTGAAGCGAACGTCGGTAAACCTCAGGTTGCTTACCGCGAAGCGATTCGTGCGAAAGTTACCGATATCGAAGGTAAACACGCTAAGCAGTCTGGTGGTCGCGGTCAGTACGGTCATGTTGTTATCGACATGTACCCGCTGGAGCCGGGTTCAAACCCGAAAGGCTACGAGTTCATCAACGACATCAAAGGTGGTGTAATTCCTGGCGAATACATCCCGGCCGTTGATAAAGGCATCCAGGAACAGCTGAAATCCGGCCCGCTGGCTGGTTACCCGGTTGTTGATCTGGGCGTGCGTCTGCACTTCGGTTCTTACCATGACGTTGACTCCTCTGAGCTGGCGTTTAAACTGGCCGCTTCTATCGCCTTCAAAGATGGCTTTAAGAAAGCGAAACCAGTTCTGCTTGAGCCTATCATGAAGGTTGAAGTAGAGACTCCGGAAGAGAACACCGGTGACGTTATCGGTGACTTGAGCCGCCGTCGTGGTATGCTTCGTGGTCAGGAATCCAACGTCACTGGCGTTGTTATCCACGCTGAAGTTCCGCTGTCTGAAATGTTCGGATATGCAACCCAACTGCGTTCTCTGACCAAAGGCCGTGCTTCTTACTCTATGGAGTTCCTGAAGTACGACGATGCGCCGAACAACGTTGCTCAGGCCGTTATTGAAGCCCGTGGTAAATAAGCCACAGGATTAAAACCTAAGTCCCGTGCTCTCTCCAAAGGGGAGAGCACTATAGTAAGGAATATAGCCGTGTCTAAAGAAAAATTTGAACGTACAAAACCGCACGTTAACGTCGGCACCATCGGCCACGTTGACCACGGTAAAACTACCCTGACCGCTGCAATCACCACCGTACTGGCTAAAACCTACGGCGGTGCTGCTCGTGCTTTCGACCAGATCGATAACGCTCCGGAAGAAAAAGCTCGTGGTATCACCATCAACACTTCTCACGTTGAATATGACACCCCGACTCGCCACTACGCGCACGTAGACTGCCCGGGCCACGCCGACTATGTTAAAAACATGATCACCGGTGCTGCGCAGATGGACG
>NZ_JANEWI010000052.1:0-27107 GCF_028069775.1 Citrobacter sp. Igbk 17
ATCCGTTATAATGGAATATAATATTCACCCAGGCGAGTGAAATTTTGTTTTGTAATCGCCATCACGTTTTCGCCAGGAGACAGCATGAACTGTTTGATTCGCATTCGTCAGCGTTACCCGGACCTCGCGCAAAGCGATAAAAAGCTTGCGGATTACCTCCTCGCACAGCCGGATACTGCGCGTCATCTCAGTTCACAGCAACTCGCTTTTGAAGCGGGCGTCAGCCAGTCCAGCGTCGTGAAGTTCGCACAAAAAATGGGGTTTAAAGGGTTTCCCGCACTGAAACTGGCGATCAGCGAAGCACTGGCCAGTAATCCCAATCCCCATTCTATCCCAGTGCATAATCAGATCCGCGGCGACGACCCAATGCGTCTGGTTGGTGAAAAACTGATTCAGGAGAACGTTGCGGCCATGCACGCCACACTGGATATCAACAGCGAAGAAAAGCTGATGGAAAGCGTTGCCTTGTTACGCTCAGCCCGACGCATTGTCCTGACCGGAATTGGTGCCTCTGGGCTGGTTGCACAGAATTTTGCCTGGAAGCTGCTGAAAATTGGTTTTAACGCGGTAGTGGAACGCGATATGCACGCACTGCTGGCAACGGTACAGGCGCTTTCGCCGGGCGATCTCCTGTTGGCGATTTCCTATACCGGGGAACGTCGTGAACTCAACCTGGCTGCGGATGAAACATTGCGTACCGGTGCCAAAATTCTTGCCATCACCGGATTTACACCCAATGCCCTGCAACAGCGAGCAAGCCATTGCCTGTATACGATTGCCGAAGAACAAGCGACGCGCAGCGCGGCAATTTCATCGACGCACGCACAGATGATGCTTACAGATTTATTGTTTATGGCGCTGGTTCAGCAAGATTTAGAACATGCTCCGGAACGAATTCGCCACAGTGAAGCGCTGGTAAAAAAACTGGTCTGAACAAAGAATGCGCGTATAATGCCCGCCCGATTTGTGATGTTTTGAGAGTTTCCTGATGGCCCTGTTAATCACTAAAAAGTGTATCAATTGCGATATGTGCGAACCCGAATGCCCGAATGAGGCGATTTCGATGGGTGAGAGCATCTACGAGATTAACAGCGACAAATGTACAGAATGCGTAGGCCATTACGACACACCAACCTGTCAGAAAGTGTGTCCGATCCCCAACACAATTTTGAAAGACCCGGCACATAGCGAAACCGAAGAACAGCTGTGGGATAAGTTTGTATTGATGCATCACGCGGATAAACTATAGCCGCGTCGCCATCCGGCGATGAAGCCTGATGGCGCTAACGCTTATCAGGCCTACCCAGCACCTGTAAAAAACGCATAACCCGTAGGCCGGATAAGACGCCTCGCCATCCGGCAACGTCCTGAAACTAGCTTTCGATAATCACCGTGGCACAAGCGTAGTGCCGTTCATCGGCCAGCGTCACATGCATATGCGCGACGCCGAGTTTTTCCGCCAGTTTTAACGCCTCCCCCCATAACCGCAGACGCGGTTTACCGAGTTCATCGTTGAAGACTTCAAACTGATTAAACGCCAGCCCATTGCGAATGCCGGTACCGAAGGCTTTTGCTGCCGCCTCTTTTACCGCAAAGCGCTTTGCCAGAAAACGCACCGGTTGCTGATGCGTTTCCCAGATGGCCCATTCGTTGTCACTCAGGACCCGTCTGGCCAGGCGTTCACCGGAGCGGGAGATCACCGCCTCGATCCGCGCAATCTCCACGATATCCGTGCCTAAACCCAGAATCGCCATTAGCCACGCGCTTCCAGCATCAGACGTTTCATTTCCACTACCGCGTCCTTCAGCCCGCTCATCACCGCACGTCCGATAATGGCATGCCCAATGTTTAGCTCGTGCATTTCCGGGATCCGCGCAATGGCTTTAACGTTATGGTACGTCAAACCGTGACCGGCATTCACCTTCAGGCCCAGACTGGCAGCAAAAGTCGCCGCTTTAGCAATACGCGCCAGTTCACTCGCCTGTTCAGCATCGGTTTTCGCATCAGCATAGCAACCGGTATGAATCTCAATGAACGGAGCGCCCACGTCGGCAGCCGCTTTAATTTGTTCTTCATCCGCATCGATAAACAACGAGACCAGAATTCCGGCATCAGCCAGTCGCTTGCAGGCATCGCGCATTTTGTCGCGCTGCCCCGCAACGTCAAGCCCCCCTTCCGTCGTGACTTCCTGACGTTTTTCCGGCACCAGGCAGCAAAAATGCGGCTTCGTCTCTACGGCGATAGCCAGCATTTCTTCGGTTACCGCCATTTCCAGATTCATGCGCGTATCCAGCGTCTGGCGCAGAATACGTACGTCGCGGTCGGTGATATGGCGACGGTCTTCACGCAGGTGTACGGTGATGCCATCCGCGCCAGCCTGTTCAACGATAAACGCTGCCTGAACCGGGTCCGGGTATGCGGTACCACGAGCATTACGTAAAGTGGCAATGTGGTCAATGTTGACGCCTAACAGTAATTCAGCCATGACAATCCTCGTTATTTTATTTTCGCTTCGGCAGAAACTGCCGGAATAATTCGCGGCTCTTTAAGGGCTTACCACCAAGATACGGCTTTAAGGCCATACGGGTAAAGCGTTTCGCAGCACGCAGCGTGTCAGCATCAGGAAATTCACGCGATTCAAGTGCTTTCAGATGGCGTCCGGTAAAGGTGCTGTTATCGATAACAACACTGGCGATAAATCCTTTTTCTTCCCGATAGCGGTAGGTCATGGTGTCATCTACCGGCTCGCCGCTGCCCGCACAGTGGGTGAAATCCACGCCGTAGCCCAGGTGGCCAAGTAAGGCCAGTTCAAAGCGACGCAGCGCCGGCTCTGGCGAACCTGTCGCGCCAGCCAGTGCCTGAATGCAGTTCAGGTAGTCGAAAAAGAGTTCAGAAAAACGGGTTTCATACTCAAGCACACGCGAGATGAGTTCATTGATGTACAGGCCGCTGTACAACGTGATACCGCTAAGGGGGAGTGCCAGAGATACGGCTTCCGCACTGCGCAAGGTTTTCACCTCACCACGGCCGCCAAAGCGAAGTAACAGCGGGGTAAAAGGCTGGAGTGCGCCTTTCAGGTTGGAACGTTTAGAACGTGCGCCTTTGGCGACAAGGCGCACGCGGCCAGACTCTTCCGTGAAGACATCCAGCACGAGACTGGTTTCGCTCCACGGGCGGCTATGCAGGACAAAAGCGCGTTGCCATCCTTCCATCATAATACTCGTCGTCTTTCAAGTTGCAGGTGCGTTGGCTGCGCCCGTTCACCCCAGTCACTTACGCGAGTAAGCTCCCGGGGATTCGCGGACTTGCCGCCTTCCTGCACCTCGAAAGCCATAGAGTATTAAAACTACTGGTCGTCGCCGTAACCGAGGCTGCGCAGCGCGCGTTCGTCATCGGCCCAGCCGGATTTCACTTTCACCCACAACTCCAGGTGTACAGGCGCTTCGAACATCTCCTGCATGTCTTTACGGGCTTCAATGCCGATGGTTTTGATTTTGGCACCTTTATTACCAATCACCATCTTCTTCTGCCCTTCACGCTCAACGAGGATCAGACCGTTGATGTCGTAACCGCCGCGCTCATTAGAAATAAAACGCTCAATTTCGACGGTGACAGAATAAGGCAGCTCAGCACCCAGGAAACGCATCAGTTTTTCGCGGATGATCTCAGAGGCCATAAAACGCTGAGAACGATCGGTGATGTAATCTTCCGGGAAGTGATGAATCGCTTCCGGCAGATGTTTACGCACGATGCCCGCGATAGTATCGACATTCAGTCCAGTTTCGGCTGACATCGGGACGATATCGAGGAAATTCATCTGGCTTGCCAGGAACTGCAGGTGTGGCAACAGATCGGCCTTCTCCTGGACGTTATCCACTTTATTCACAGCCAGAATAACCGGAACCTTACCGTCACGCAGTTTGTTGAGCACCATCTCGTCGTCCGGCGTCCAGCGTGTGCCTTCCACGACAAAAATGACCAGCTCAACGTCACCGATAGAACTGCTTGCCGCTTTGTTCATCAGACGGTTGATGGCACGTTTCTCTTCCATATGCAGACCCGGGGTATCAACATAAATTGCCTGATACGCGCCTTCAGTATGGATGCCAACAATACGGTGACGAGTTGTCTGTGCCTTACGTGAGGTAATAGAAATCTTCTGCCCAAGCAGATTATTCAACAGGGTGGATTTGCCGACGTTCGGGCGACCGACGATGGCAATAAATCCGCAGTAAGTTTTCTCTTCGCTCATTCCAGCTCCAGTTTTTTCAACGCCTGTTCGGCGGCAGCCTGCTCAGCCTTACGACGGCTCGAACCTGTGCCAACCACCGGTTCACTCAGGCCGCTGACCTGGCAGTGGATTGTAAATTCTTGATCGTGCGCTTCGCCACGGACCTGCACCACCAGATAAGACGGCAACGGCAGGTGGCGACCCTGCAAATATTCCTGCAAGCGCGTTTTCGGATCTTTTTGTTTGTCGCCCGGACTAATTTCGTCCAGACGCGTTTGATACCAGTTCAGGATCAGCTGTTCAACCGTCTGAATATCGCTGTCGAGGAAGACCCCACCGATCAACGCTTCGACGGTATCCGCCAAAATTGATTCGCGACGAAAACCGCCGCTTTTCAATTCACCCGGCCCCAGGCGTAAACATTCACCGAGGTCAAATTCACGGGCTAATTCAGCCAGCGTATTTCCACGCACCAGCGTGGCGCGCATGCGGCTCATGTCACCTTCATCCACACGCGGAAAACGGTGATACAGCGCATTCGCAATAACAAAGCTCAAAATAGAGTCGCCTAAAAATTCTAAACGCTCGTTATGTTTGCTGCTGGCACTACGGTGAGTTAATGCCTGCTGCAACAGCTCCTGATGATTAAAAGTGTAGCCCAGCTTCCGTTGAAGCCGATTAATTACGATGGGATTCATGCGATACCAATAAATGAATGCGTCAACAATTCAGCACACGAAACAGACCTGATATACACCCGTCATTTGAGAGACCAATGCTGTTTCGTGTGCCGTGGCAACCTGACGGTGCCAACCTAAAACTTCGGGGGAATATTCTATACACAACGACAAGGGATGTCGTTAGTCTGAGGGAATTAATCCGAGAAATAATTCACGCTGTCGTTATTAAGACGACAGCGTGAACAATTATCAGCAATTAGTGGATGCCACCAATGCGGCTCAAACGAACACCGGTTGGCCACTCACCTTCTTGTTTGTCGAAACTCATCCAGATTGCGGTCGCTTTACCTACCAGATTCGCTTCCGGTACAAATCCCCAATAACGGCTGTCCGCGCTGTTGTCACGGTTATCACCCATCATGAAGTAATGCCCCGGTGGAACGATCCAGGTGGCTAACTGCTGACCCGGCTGACGGTAATACATCCCCACCTGATCCTGCGCGATTGGCACCATCAGAATGCGGTGTGTTACCTCACCCAGCGTTTCTTTACGCTCGGTCAGGCGAATGCCGTTGTCTTTCGTTTCGTTCAGCGGAACTTCAAAGAAACCGCTGGTCGCTTCCCCGCCGTTACGACGAGCAAACGTCTGCACAAAATCGCTTGGCTGAACATCGGAATAGGTTACCGGCAGCGCGTTCTCACAAGCCTGACCAGAACTGCATCCTGGCTGAATAGTGACCTCTTTCGCCACCGGATCGTACGTCACTTTGTCTCCCGGTAAACCGACAGCACGTTTGATGTAGTCCAGACGTGGATCTTCCGGGTATTTAAATACCACGATGTCACCGCGTTTCGGGTGGCCTGTTTCGATTAGCGTCTTCTGATAAATAGGATCTTTAATTCCGTAGGCAAATTTCTCTACCAGAATAAAATCACCAATCAACAGTGTTGGCATCATCGAACCCGACGGGATCTGGAATGGTTCATAAATAAATGAGCGCACCACCAGCACAATAGCCAGTACCGGGAAAACGGATGCACCGGTTTCCAGCCAGCCCGGCTTAGGGGCCACTTTTTTCAGCGTCGCTTTATCCAGTGAATCGCCTGCAGCGGCCTGTGCCGCAGCCTGGCGCTCCCGGCGTTTTGGCGCGAAGACAAACTTATCTACGCACCATAAAATGCCCGTCACCAGTGTGGCAATCACCAGAATCAGGGCAAACATGTTCGCCATGCCAACTCCTTAAGATTATTTGCTGTCTTTACCGACATGCAGAATAGCGAGGAAGGCTTCCTGCGGCAGTTCGACGTTACCGATCTGCTTCATTCGCTTTTTACCCTCTTTCTGTTTTTGCAGCAGCTTTTTCTTACGGCTGATATCACCACCGTAGCACTTAGCCAGAACGTTTTTACGCAGCTGTTTAACCGTTGAGCGCGCAATGATGTGCGTACCAATGGCCGCCTGAATTGCGATATCAAACTGCTGACGTGGGATCAGATCTTTCATCTTCTCGACCAGCTCACGGCCGCGGCTCTGGGAGTTATCGCGGTGAGTAATCAGCGCCAGTGCATCGACGCGTTCGTTGTTGATGAGAACATCAACACGTACCATGTCGGAGGCCTGGAAACGTTTGAAGTTATAATCCAGCGACGCGTAGCCACGAGAGGTCGACTTCAGACGATCGAAGAAGTCGAGGACCACTTCTGCCATTGGAATTTCATAGGTCAGCGCAACCTGGTTACCGTGGTAAACCATGTTGGTCTGTACACCACGCTTCTCGATACACAGCGTAATAACGTTGCCGAGGTATGCCTGCGGCAGCAGCATATGACATTCAGCAATCGGCTCGCGCAGTTCGTAGATGTTGTTCAGTGGTGGCAGCTTGGACGGGCTATCGACGTAGATAGTCTCTTTCGCGGTGGTTTCCACTTCGTAAACTACGGTCGGCGCGGTGGTGATCAGATCAAGATCGTATTCACGTTCCAAACGCTCCTGAATGATCTCCATGTGCAGCAGCCCCAGGAAGCCACAGCGGAAGCCGAAGCCCAGCGCGGTAGAACTTTCCGGTTCGTAGAACAGGGAAGCATCGTTCAGGCTCAGCTTACCAAGCGCATCACGGAAGTTTTCGTAGTCGTCGGAGCTGACCGGGAACAGACCCGCGTATACCTGCGGCTTCACTTTTTTAAAGCCAGGCAGGGGTTTATCCGCCGGGTTGCGCGCCAGTGTCAGGGTATCGCCTACCGGTGCACCGAGGATGTCTTTAATGGCGCAAACTAACCAACCTACCTCGCCACACTTCAGTTCGGTACGGTCAACCTGTTTCGGCGTAAAGATACCCAGGCGGTCGGCGTTGTAGACCTGACCGGTACTCATCACTTTGATTTTGTCGCCTTTACGCATGGTACCGTTTTTAATACGGACCAGCGAGACCACACCGAGATAGTTATCGAACCAGGAGTCGATGATCAACGCCTGTAACGGGCCTTCCGGGTCACCTTCCGGCGGCGGAATATCACGTACCAGACGTTCAAGAACGTCGGTCACGCCAACACCGGTTTTCGCCGAGCAACGGACAGCGTCAGCCGCATCGATGCCGACGATATCTTCAATCTCTTCCGCCACACGCTCTGGATCGGCGGCTGGCAGGTCAATTTTGTTCAGTACCGGCACCACTTCCAGATCCATTTCCATGGCGGTATAGCAGTTAGCCAGTGTTTGCGCTTCAACACCCTGCCCGGCATCAACGACCAGCAGTGCGCCTTCACAGGCAGCAAGCGAGCGAGAAACTTCATAAGAGAAGTCAACGTGGCCCGGGGTGTCGATAAAGTTAAGCTGGTAGGTTTCACCATCAGATGCTTTGAAATCGAGCGTCACGCTCTGCGCTTTGATAGTAATACCGCGCTCACGCTCAAGATCCATCGAGTCGAGAACCTGCGCTTCCATTTCACGGTCAGACAGGCCACCGCAGATCTGGATAATACGGTCAGACAGCGTCGATTTACCGTGGTCGATGTGAGCTATGATTGAAAAGTTACGTATGTTCTTCATATAGTGTAATTATTGTGCCTTACGCCTGCCTGGGCAGGCTCTGAGAAGTCGCTGTTCTGAGCTTAACGTCTGTTTTAGTGAAACGCCGCATTCTACACTACATCGCCGAGGCGAGGAAATGTTCATAGAGCAAGGATAGCGGGAACTGGAAACAACTTTGCAAAGTCAGTGAAACTTTTGCCGGATGGCGGCATAAACGCCTTATCCGGCCTACTTCTGCATCTGAGGACGCTGTAGGCCTGATAAGCGCAGCGCCATCAGGCAAAGATATCACTGCTGGGTTTCGACGCGAATAAGATCGGGCGGGAGAGCAACGTTGAGAATAACCGGTTGCCAGGCTTCGCGCTCAGCAAGCTTACGGGAATATCCTCGCGCAATCAGGAATCCCCCCACGCCGCCCAGTATCGCCCCGCTGAGTGCGGCGATATCGCTGCCAAACAGCACCTGAAACAGCGCAGCAAAAATAAAGAGTCCCGCCAGCGGAGACATATACACTAGCATCGCCGAGCCTAACAGACTCCCTTCGGCAATACCCAGTTCAACTTTTTGCCCTGGCGTCAGCGGTTCATCGCTGGGTACCACGATAGTATGCGTTGTTTGCGGCCCCAGTTTGTTCAGCACACGACTGCCGCATCCAGCCCGCGACGCGCAGCTGCTACACGATGCTTTAACATCGCAGCTGACCGTCGCCAGGCCATTTTGCCAGGAAACAACCGTTGCCCATTCTTTAATCATTGCGCGGCCCTGAACTTAATATTGTCCGCGATACGCTTTGCCGTTTGCGGCGGGAGCTCGCCCACAATGGTGATTTCGGCGTTATCCCGCACGGTAGTACTGACCGTTCGGCGTCCGGTGCGCAGCAGTTGATCGGCGCTGTTTTGCGACGCGCGGTTCACGTTCACAGAAAAACTGAACAGGCCATCAGAATACAGGCGCGATTCAATCGGCATGTTATCCATTGTCGGCAGTGGACGTCGGCTGCTGGAGACTTCACTGAATCCTTGTGGTAACCACGATGGACTCCAGTTGAAGTTAGTTTTCTCCCCCGCTGGAACAGACAGTAACGGCGGAAGATTTGCTTTCGCCAGCGTCTGCATGCTGTCGCTAACCCCGTTATTGACGGTAAAGGCGATAACGCGGAATTGTTCAAGCGTTTCGCCATCCCGATCGAGGAGATCGACACGCATTGGCAGCTTGGTTTCGGTGTCCATCCAGACGATGTAGCTGTAACGCGTACCGTCACGCGCGACCACGCGGATAACTTCACAGAGTCGGTCTGCAATACGCGTGCGGCCTACCGCGATAAAATCATAGTAGGGAGCAAGACGTTTAAAGTCGGTGTAAATCAGGGATGGCAGAGAATCAACGATATAGTCGCCATTCAGCGTGAATGGTTCGAGTCCTGGCTCAAAGTAACTGATTTCGTTGCCACGTTGCACCACTTCCCGGCGCGGTCCATCCATTTGCAACAACTGTGCAAGAGGGCGGTTGTCCTGGCGGGCATGGCGATAACGTAGGGATTCAACGCCCTGTTTATTGATGCTGACAAATGACAGCTCATAGGTGAGCGACTGGCTGGCCAGATTCATCTGCTGCAACAACGCCCCGGACGCAGGATTGGCCGAGGCGTTTACAGAGAAGAACAGGCTACCAGCCACAAGTGACATGGCAAACCAAAGTTGCTTCATTACTGCGATTGCGTTCCTAAAGTTTGAATTCCTGGCACCTGGACAGCGGCTTGCTGTGTTTGCGCCTGCTCAAACTGAAGCTGTTCGGAGTGCAGTCGACGTTGCAGTTCGTAATCTTGCAACATGGCATTAATACGACGACGCTGCTCCTGTACCTGCTGTTGCTGACCGCCACTGGCTGTCGCGTCAGAAGGTACACCCAGGCTCACCGGACTGGCTTTACCCATCATCGGTAATGTATTAAATACCGGCGTTTCGGGCTGCTGGGACGTTTCAGATTGTCCATTATAGTGCTGGACGCCAACAATAACTGCAAGTGATACACACGCGGCCACACCCATTTGGGTAAGCTGCGCGGCCCACGGACGCATTTTCTTCCAGAATGGCATTTTCTGCCACTGATGCGGTGCTGGCTGGGCCTCAGGGATCAATGGCGCCGCCTGACGTACTGGCTCATCTGCGATAGCAGCCATTACGCGGTCGGAAATATCGAAATGGAGAACGTCGGCGGTATCACCTCGCATAGAATCGCGAATCAGGTGATAACTCTCCCAGGTTTTTTGCATTTCCGGGTCATGAGTCAGCTCTTTGAGTAACTCAGTGTCCAGCGTTTCGCCATCCATTAAAGCGGAAAGTTTTTCTTTCTGCATGCCTAATACCTTTTCCAGTATCCCGCTATCGTCAACGCCTGATAAGCGGTTGAACTTTATTATCAATAGCTTCCCTCGCTCGGAAGATACGTGAACGCACCGTACCCACCGGACAATCCATGATAGCGGCTATCTCTTCATAGCTCAGGCCATCCAGCTCCCGCAAGGTTATTGCCATGCGTAAATCTTCCGGGAGGGACTCAATAGTTCGGAAAACTATCTGTCTCAGTTCTTCTGACAACATTAAGTTCTCAGGGTTCGAAATTTCTTTCAGTGCTCCGCCACTTTCGTAATTTTCTGCTTCAATCGCATCTATATCACTGGAAGGTGGACGACGCCCCTGAGCGACCAGGTAATTCTTCGCTGTATTGACTGCAATACGATACAGCCAGGTATAAAAAGCACTATCTCCCCGGAACGAGTCCAGCGCACGATAGGCCTTGATAAATGCTTCTTGTACAACATCGGGAACATCGCCCGAAGGTACATAGCGGGAAACCAGACTCGCCACTTTATGCTGGTAGCGAACCACCAGTAAGTTAAAGGCTTTCTGATCTCCCTTCTGGACCCGTTCAACCAGGACCTGGTCCGTTAACTGCTCGCTCATCCGAGGTAAAGTCTCCCCAAACCAAATTTCCACGCGCTTTCGAAACGCCACTCCATAAGCTTCACTATGAGCAAGCAAAAGCTTAGAGTGCTCAAGTTTCGTAAAGTTCCGTTACGCATTTGTTTTTGTTTGTCATGTTGTAGACAGGTCTTATCTCTCATTATAAGTCTACATAACCCGATCAACGCACTATCTGTATAGAAATGCCCATTTCACCGCTTGCAGAGTAACCCAACAGCCACTTTATTTCACCTCATAATCTGATGCTAACGGCCTGCTTCACAAAATATTTTTGCTCTTTCACTCCGCCCCATGCCTTTCCTCTATGTTTAGCCGTTGCAACACAGTTAAAAATAAAACGTGCAGTATCGCGCAATGTGGTGCTATGGTGACCAAACACTGTTTAGTAAATTAAACAAAAATCATGAATACGACTCCTGAATTATCCTGTGACGTGCTGATCATTGGCAGCGGGGCTGCCGGACTCTCACTGGCGCTACGCCTGGCTGAAAAACATCAGGTCATTGTCCTGAGCAAAGGGCCGGTTAGCGAAGGCTCGACATTTTATGCTCAGGGTGGCATCGCCGCCGTTTTTGATGAAACCGACAGCATTGACTCCCACGTTGAAGACACGCTGATTGCAGGAGCCGGTCTTTGCGATCGTCATGCCGTTGAGTTTGTTGCCAGCAACGCCCGTTCGTGTGTCCAGTGGCTGATTGATCAAGGCGTCTTATTTGATACTCAGGTTCAGCCCAACGGCGAAGAAAGCTATCACCTGACCCGAGAAGGCGGCCATAGCCATCGGCGGATCCTGCATGCGGCAGATGCCACCGGTAAAGAGGTCGAAACCACGTTGGTCAGCCAGGCGCAAAATCATCCGAATATTCGGGTGCTGGAGCGCAGTAACGCCGTGGACCTGATCATCTCAGATAAAATTGGTCTGCCGGGGACACGCAGGGTTGTTGGAGCATGGATTTGGAACCGGAATAAAGAGGCTGTTGAAACCTGTCATGCGAAGTCAGTCGTGCTGGCTACCGGCGGTGCTTCTAAAGTGTATCAATACACCACCAACCCGGATATTTCCTCCGGTGACGGGATAGCCATGGCCTGGCGTGCGGGTTGCCGCGTTGCCAATCTCGAATTTAACCAGTTTCACCCAACCGCGCTGTATCATCCACAAGCGCGCAATTTTCTGCTGACCGAAGCGCTGCGCGGGGAAGGCGCGCACCTGAAACGCCCGGATGGCTCACGCTTTATGCCCGACTTTGACAAGCGCGGCGAGCTGGCCCCGCGTGATATTGTCGCCCGTGCCATCGACCATGAAATGAAGCGTTTGGGTGCTGACTGCATGTTCCTCGACATCAGCCATAAACCCGAAGAATTTGTCCGTCAGCATTTCCCGATGATTTATGAAAAACTGTTAGGCCTGGGTATTGATCTGACCAAAGAGCCGGTCCCCATCGTCCCCGCAGCACACTATACCTGCGGCGGTGTGATGGTTGATGACTTTGGCCGCACAGATGTCGACGGTTTATACGCAATCGGCGAAGTGAGCTATACCGGTCTGCATGGTGCCAATCGCATGGCGTCGAACTCGCTGCTGGAGTGTCTGGTGTATGGCTGGTCTGCAGCGGAAGATATTGACCGCAGAATGCCCTATGCCCGCGGCGTTAACTCCCTCCCAAGTTGGGATGAAAGTCGGGTAGAAAACCCGGATGAATTGGTTGTTATCCAGCATAACTGGCATGAGTTACGGCTATTTATGTGGGATTACGTCGGCATCGTGCGTACGACCAAACGTCTGGAGCGTGCGCTGCGACGTATCACGATGCTACAGCAAGAAATCGACGAATATTACGCCCATTTCCGCGTGTCGAATAATTTGCTGGAACTGCGCAATCTGGTGCAGGTAGCCGAGTTAATTGTACGCTGTGCGATGATGCGCAAAGAAAGTCGGGGCCTGCACTACACGCTGGATTATCCAGAGCAGCTTCCTGAATCAGGCCCGTCCATTCTCTCGCCGTTAAACCATCACATAAACAGATAAAATGCCTGGGTCAGCGCCGTGTAGCCTTCAGAATAACGCTGGTCTGACCCACGGATAACCAGCCTGTCGCTAAAGCACTCCCCGGTCTGCGGGGAGAATGCCAGCAAAACCCGATGCGGTAACCGGGCTTCAGTTTCGGCGACATCCGTACGCAAACGCAAATGCCAACCCATGCTTAATGCCTGCTGGGTAAACGCGTTGCCAATTTGCTCCGGCAGCACCACACAAAAAAAACCTTCTTCGGTAATGCTGTCAGCCGCCAGCGTGAGCAATGCTTGGTGATCGAGCGTGGTGGTATAGCGTGCCTGCTCGCGCTGCGGTGTAGCACATTCCACGCCCTGTTCATAATAGGGAGGGTTGCTGATAATCAGGTCAAAACGTACGGTCTGGCGCGGTACCCATTGCTGAGCATCCTCTGAATGCACCGCCACACGATGCTTCCAAGGAGATTGCGCAATGTTTTCCTGCGCCTGCTGTGCAGCATCAACATCAAGCTCAACAGCATCTATGATGACGTTTTCGTCTGTACGTTGGGCCAGCATCAGCGCCAGCAAGCCACTCCCGGTACCAATATCAAGGATCCGTTTTACGCCGGCCACAGGAGCCCAGGCACCCAATAAAATACCGTCCGTTCCGACTTTCATTGCACAACGATCGTGTGCCACAAAAAACTGCTTAAAAGTAAACCCATTACGCCGAAGTACGGATGTAGACTGAGGCATGAAGAACAACCTTCCTGGGAAAAAAACGATAACATAGGATAAAAACAATACCTGAGAAGGTATATCCATACAAACAGATGAAGATTGCAGCCGTAACGTCTATAATCAGCGCCCCACTCAGAGGTAGAACATGACTGTAACGACTTTTTCCGAACTTGAACTCGATGAAAGCCTGCTGGAAGCCCTCCAGGAAAAAGGTTTCACTCGCCCGACCGCCATTCAGGCTGCCGCCATTCCGCCTGCGCTCGATGGCCGTGATGTACTCGGTTCTGCGCCGACAGGCACCGGTAAAACGGCGGCATATTTGCTGCCAGCGTTGCAGCACCTGCTCGACTTCCCGCGCAAGAAATCCGGTCCGCCGCGCATTTTAATCCTGACACCGACGCGCGAACTGGCGATGCAGGTTGCCGAACACGCCCGTGAGCTGGCAAAGAATACGCATCTGGATATTGCTACCATTACCGGCGGCGTGGCTTACATGAACCACATGGAAGTCTTTAGCGAAAACCAGGACATCGTGGTCGCCACCACGGGTCGCCTGCTGCAGTACATTAAAGAAGAAAACTTCGACTGTCATGCGGTTGAGACACTGATCCTCGATGAAGCAGACCGCATGCTGGACATGGGCTTTGCCCAGGACATCGAACATATCGCCGGTGAAACCCGCTGGCGTAAGCAAACTATGCTGTTCTCCGCCACGCTGGAAGGCGACGCGATCAAAGATTTTGCCGAGCGTCTGCTGGAAGATCCGGTCGAAGTCTCAGCGGATCCGTCCACCCGCGAACGCAAGAAGATCCATCAGTTTTACTACCGTGCCGATGATATCGAGCACAAAACTGCCATGCTGATCCATCTGCTAAAACAGCCGGAAGCGACCCGCTCAATTGTCTTTGTACGCAAACGCGAACGTGTGCACGAGCTGGCAGGTTGGCTGCGCCAGGCTGGCATTAATAACTGCTATCTCGAAGGCGAGATGGTGCAGATTAAGCGTAACGAAGCGATCAAACGCCTGACCGATGGTCGCGTGAACGTGCTGGTAGCAACTGACGTTGCCGCACGCGGGATCGATATTCCTGACGTCAGCCACGTGTTTAACTTCGACATGCCGCGCAGCGGCGATGCCTATCTGCACCGCATTGGCCGTACTGGTCGTGCCGGGCGGAAAGGTACCGCGATTTCACTGGTTGAAGCGCATGACCACCTGTTACTCGGCAAAGCGAGTCGTTATATTGACGAGCCATTGAAGGCACGCGTCATTGATGAACTGCGTCCAACCACGCGTGCGCCAAGTGAGAAGTCTAACGGCAAGCCATCCAAGAAAGTGCTGGCGAAACGTGCAGAGAAAAAAGCAAAAGAGAAAGAGAAGCCGCGGGTGAAAAAACGTCACCGCGACGCCAAGAATATCGGCAAACGTCGTAAACCGAGCGGAGCTGCTACCCAGCAGTCCGACAAAGAGTAAGCAGAATGCCGGGCCAGTCAGCCCGGCATTTTTTCATGTACAGCAAAGCTCTCTGTAATACATTCCATAAAAACCCGCATCGCCGGGCTAACGACTTTTCCGGCATGATGTGCGCACAATGCGGTAATCAGTTCAGGCTTTTCACTGAACGGCAACTCGATTAATTCTCCCGAGTGTAATTCATTCTTAACGGTAAACCGCGGTAAAAAACTGACACCAAGATTCGCAGAGACACACTGCTTGATGCTTTCGATACTCCATAGCTCAATAGTATTTTCCAGCGTAATCTGTCGCTTACGCAGCAGACTTTCAAAACGCTGTCTAAAAATACATTGTGGTTCATTAATAATAAAACTGCAGGGAATATGCTGATTATACTGAGTGAAATCAACGTCCTGAAGAGCCGGAGAGGCGACCAGTGCCAGTGACTGTTCACCCAGCGACAGCATCTCAAGCGCATCATCATTTCCCACCCGATAAAACACCCCCAGATCTACCTCATCACCCAGCAGAGCATCGCGAATGACATAACAATTGAGCGACTGTAGGGACAACCGAACATCAGGAGCGCGTTGTTTAAAGCGCTGTAAAACCTGCGGCATTTTATAGGCCAGCAGCGTTTCTCCGGTTGCGACGCGGAGATCACCGCTCGGCTGTGCATCTTGTTGCGCCGTCTGACGTATCGATGCCATCACGCGAGTCAGGTCATGTATATGTGGCATCAGCCGTTTCCCCTCACTGGTGAGGCACATCCGCCGGCCAATTTTTTCGAATAACTGTATTGAGAGTTCTTGTTCAAGCTGTTGAATATGAAACGTTACGGTTGATTGCGTACAGCAAAGCTTTTGTGAAGCCCGAAGGAATGAGCCCTCTTCCACTACCGTTTTTAGCGTAATAAACCGACGTAAATCCATCCTCACCAACCTATCGAAATTATCGAATTCAAGATGCAAAAACATTCATTTTTTTAAATGTTGTGTCTCGGGTACTGTCTGCTAAAACAGAGGAGATAACAAGTGACACCCATGCTTTTAAGTGCATTCTGGACCTATACACTGATTACTGCGCTAACACCCGGCCCGAATAATATCCTCGCGCTCAGTGCGGCGACATCACATGGCTTGCGTCAGAGCACGCGTGTTCTGGCAGGAATGAGTCTGGGCTTTTTAATCGTCATGCTGCTGTGCGCCGGTATCTCGTTTTCGCTGGCCGTCCTGGATCCGGCTATCATTCATTGGCTGAGTTGGGCAGGGGCAGCCTACATTTTATGGCTGGCCATGAAAATCGCCACCAGCCCAGCCTCAAACGATAGCCTACAGGCGGAACCGATTAGCTTTTGGGCGAGTTTTGGTTTGCAATTTGTAAACGTCAAAATCATTTTGTACGGCATTACCGCGTTATCCACGTTTGTGTTGCCATACACCCAGGATGCTTACTGGTTGGTTGGTGTCAGTATTCTGCTGGCGCTGATTGGAACGTTTGGCAATGCCTGCTGGGCGCTGGCTGGTCATCTTTTTCAGCGTATCTTCCGCCACTATGGACGGCAGCTGAATATCGTTCTGGCACTACTGTTGGTTTATTGTGCGGTGAGGATTTTTTACTAACGGATGTGAAAAGGCGGAAGATGCACTAACATCTTCCGCCTTCTGATTTTCTGCTAATCGGGGTTACTCCCCGCGAGCCTTACAGGCTCTCAGTAAAGGTACGAGCAATAACGTCGCGCTGCTGTTCTGGAGTCAGCGAGTTAAAACGTACTGCATAACCAGAAACACGGATGGTCAGCTGCGGATATTTTTCCGGGTGCTTAACTGCATCTTCCAGTGTTTCACGACGCAGAACGTTAACGTTCAGGTGCTGACCACCTTCTACACGAACTTCTGGCTGTACATCTACCGGTACTTCACGGTATTCGATTTCGCCCAGTTTACTGACGGCAACGACTTCATCAGCATTGAAACCTGCTTTCGCAACGATGCAGCGTGCTTCGCCTTTTTCGCTGTCCAGCAGCCAGAAAGAGTTCAGCAGGTCGTCGTTTGCAGCTTTAGTAATCTGGATACCTGTAATCATGTTGATGCCTCCCCGGCAAAATTATTTGATTTCGGTTGGCCTCATCCGGCCAATTGGTAAAACCATTGTTGCTTGAGTGTATATATACCCCTCACACACCCTTGAATCTTTGATTTAAATCAACAAAAACCACACATGAAAAGTGGTGATAGATGGATTTTATTGTTTTACATCAACTTACATCATATGCGCAGGTAAACTTTTTACATAAATTTTCAACTATCTTTAAGGGGTAGCACGTTGAGAAGCGTGCAGAATTTTGCGCCGTTGAAAGAAGCAGTTAAGCTATGGGGATTGAAAAAATCGCAGGAGAGCGAGATGGCCACCGAATTAACCTGGCACGATGTGCTGGCTGAGGAGAAACAGCAGCCCTATTTTGTGAACACGCTGCATACCGTTGCCGGCGAACGCCAGTCAGGTATGACAATTTATCCGCCACAAAAAGATGTGTTTAACGCTTTTCGCTTTACTGAGCTTGGCGACGTTAAAGTTGTCATTCTGGGACAAGATCCATACCACGGTCCAGGGCAGGCCCATGGTCTGGCTTTCTCTGTACGTCCAGGCATCGCCACTCCGCCGTCATTACTGAACATGTATAAAGAGCTGGAAGCCACCATCCCGGGATTTACCCGTCCGACACATGGATACCTGGAGAGTTGGGCTCGTCAGGGGGTGCTGCTACTGAACACCGTTCTCACCGTTCGGGCGGGTCAGGCACATTCGCATGCCAGCCTGGGTTGGGAAACCTTTACCGATAAAGTCATTAGCCTGATTAACGAACATCGTGAAGGCGTTGTTTTCCTGCTTTGGGGCTCTCACGCCCAGAAGAAAGGGGCCATTATTGATGCACAGCGCCACCATGTGCTGAAAGCGCCGCACCCGTCCCCCCTTTCTGCCCATCGCGGTTTCTTTGGCTGTAATCACTTTGTACTGGCAAATGAATGGCTGGAACAACGGGGAGAAAAGCCGATCGACTGGATGCCGGTATTACCGGCGGAGAGCGAGTAAAAAAATGCCAGCGAATCGCTGGCATTTTTATTATCAGGCTTTGTTCTGACGCCACCACTCCGCGAGCAGCACACCTGTCGCAACGGAGACGTTAAGCGTTTCTACGTTGCCAGTACCATCAATTGCAACGCACAGATCGTCTGCTGAGCAAGCTGCTTCAGGCAGAGCTTCACGTTCGCGGCCTAACACCAGCACCATTTTTTCTGGCAGCGTGGTGTTAAATAGCGGCTTACCTTTGTCGCTTGAGGTCATGACGACGGTGTAACCCGCCTGGCGGAAATCATCCAGCACATCCACAATACTGTCACCAGTAATGGGTTGTACATGCTCAGCACCACCTTCAGCGGTACGGATAGCCGCACCTGATTCCAGTAATGCTGCGTCCTGTACTACTACGCCTTTTACGCCGAAGTGCGCACAGCTACGCATCATACCGCCCAGGTTATGCGGGTTTGCGATATCTTCCAGCGCCAGCACACAATCCTGCGCTCCGGCCTGAGCAACCCACTGCTTAACGGTAGTGCCGTTACGTTTTTTGATCAGGAAGCAAACACCGCCATGGTGCTCAGTACCAGACGCTTTCGCCAGTTCGGCCTCATCAACCACGTGATAGGCTTTGCGGTTTGCAGCCATCCAGCGCAATGCTTCTTTGAATCGCGGGGTGACGCTCTGAATAAACCAGGCGCGGACGATGGCGTCCGGGCGGCTCTGGAACAGCGCCTGACACGCATTTTCGCCATAAACACGGGTTTCTTCCGCGCGCTGACGACGCAGTACTTCAGGATCGATAAAGCTCTTACCGCTGATGCCACCATGATCGGCTTTATCCGCAGTGTCATCATTCGGTGCGCGGGATACGGTACGCCACGGTGAATCTTCACGTCTGCGATCGCGTTCTACATCACGGTCACGACCACGTTCACGACCGCGTTCACTGTTCGGACCCTTTCTGTCATCACGGGCAGGGCGACGACCGCCTTCGGCTCGGGAAGTACCGGGGCGACCGCCGCCTTTGCCAGTACGTGGATTTTGGGTGCGTTTATCCGAGTCATCGTCACTGCGGACGTACATCACTTTGACCTTGCCGTTTTTGTTCTTCAGTTCGTCGCTCATGTTTTTCTCCACCTGCTCTGCGCGAAGCGCGCAGATTACCCGATGTGCACGTCGTTAGCCATTATTTCATTTAAAAGCTAATGACTATTGTACTCATTGAATAAAACGCATTGTTGTTTAAAACAGTCTCTCCGATAATATGTAACATAATAGAAACATACTGGCGTCATTGCCGCGAAGTCCACCCTACTCATCCAGAGGTTAGTTATGAATACCGTTTGTACCAGCTGCCAGGCTATCAACCGCATTCCCGACGATCGTGTTCAGGAAGCGGCCAAATGCGGACGCTGTGGTCACGACCTGTTTGACGGGGAGGTGATCAATGCGACCGGTGAAACGCTGGATAAGCTGCTAAAAGACGATCTTCCGGTGGTAGTTGATTTTTGGGCACCATGGTGTGGCCCGTGCCGTAACTTCGCACCTATTTTTGAAGATGTCGCGGAAGAGCGTAGCGGTAAAGTGCGCTTTGTTAAAGTGAATACGGAAGCCGAACGCGAACTCAGCGCACGTTTCGGTATCCGCAGCATTCCGACCATCATGATCTTCAGGAAGGGTGAAGTCGTCGATATGCTGAATGGCGCAGTACCCAAAGCCCCGTTTGATAGCTGGCTTAACGAATCATTATAATCTCTGCGGGGCGCATCTTGTGCCCCGTTTTCACCTCTGCGACAATAGCGTTTTTCAACGTGTTTCCTCATGACCGATAACGCTGTTCTTCAGTTACGCGCTGAGCGCCTCGCGCGCGCCACACGTCCTTTTCTTGCCCGAGGCAACCGCATTCGTCGCTGTCAGCGTTGTCTGCTACCGCTGAAACTCTGCCTGTGCGCAACATGGGTGCCTTCTCAGGCCAAAAGCCGTTTTTGTCTGATGATGTTCGATACCGAACCGATGAAGCCCAGTAACACAGGACGCTTGATTGCCGATATTTTACCCAATACTGCGGCTTTTCAGTGGTCTCGTACCGAACCACCGCAGGAACTGCTTGATCTGGTGCAGCATCCTGATTATCAGCCAATGGTCGTTTTCCCCGCGTCTTATGCCGGTGAAGAACGTGAAGTCATTTTCACACCGCCAGCCGGTAAACCACCCTTGTTTATCATGCTTGATGGCACCTGGCCGGAAGCACGTAAAATGTTCCGTAAAAGTCCCTACCTCGACAACCTGCCGGTGATCTCCGTCGATCTATCGCGCCTTTCCGCATACCACCTGCGCGGGGTGCATGCCGAGGGACAGTACTGCACTGCCGAAGTCGCCATTGCCTTACTGGATTTGGCAGGGGATACGCAAGCGGCTGAAGGCTTAAGCGCTCACTTCACGCGCTTTAAAACACGCTACCTGGCAGGAAAAACTCAACATCAGGGAAGCGTCACAGCAGACTCAACAGAAAGCGTTTAAAATCATTCGGTCACTGGAGTCATTAAGGAAGCCGATATGAGTCAACGTGGTCTGGAAGCGCTACTGCGACCGAAATCCATTGCCGTGATTGGGGCATCAATGAAGCCCAATCGAGCAGGATACCTGATGATGCGTAACCTGCTGGCAGGCGGGTTCAACGGCCCCGTTTTACCAGTGACCCCCGCCTGGAAAGCCGTGTTGGGCGTACTGGCCTGGCCCAATATTGGTAGCCTGCCTTTTTCTCCTGACCTGGCCATTTTGTGTACCAATGCCAGCCGTAATCTGGCGATACTGGAAGCACTGGGCGAGAAAGGCTGCAAAACCTGCATTATTCTCTCGGCTCCCGCGGCGCAGCATGCTGAACTGCTGGCCTGCGCATCACGCTATAAAATTCGTCTACTGGGCCCTAACAGTCTCGGGCTTCTGGCCCCCTGGCAGGGACTTAACGCCAGCTTCTCCCCCGTTCCGATTAAGCGCGGTAAGCTGGCTTTTATCTCTCAATCCGCCGCTGTATCCAATACCATACTCGACTGGGCACAGCAGAGAGAAATGGGCTTTTCTTACTTTATCGCACTGGGCGACAGCCTGGATATTGATGTTGATGAACTACTCGACTACCTGGCGCGCGACAGCAAAACCAGCGCAATATTGCTCTACCTCGAACATTTAAGCGATGCCCGGCGTTTTGTCTCCGCCGCGCGTAGCGCCTCGCGTAACAAACCTATTCTGGTGATTAAAAGTGGCCGTAGCCCCGCAGCACAGCGTTTACTGCATACCAGTTCCGGAATGGACCCAGCCTGGGATGCGGCGATTCAACGTGCTGGTTTATTGCGCGTACAGGACACTCATGAACTTTTCTCGGCGGTCGAAACCCTGAGCCACATGCGCCCACTACGTGGCGACAGACTGATGATCATCAGCAATGGGGCCGCTCCCGCGGCGCTGGCATTAGATGAACTGTGGTCGCGAAACGGTAAGCTGGCCGCGCTGAGTGAGGAAACCTGCCAGAAATTACGCGATGCCTTACCTGCTCACGTGGATATCGCCAACCCACTGGATCTGCGTGACGATGCCAGCAGCGAACACTACGTTAAGGCACTGGATATTTTACTCGCCAGTCAGGATTTTGACGCACTGATGGTCATTCACTCACCCAGTGCGGCAGCCCCCGGAACCGAGAGCGCACAGGCGCTAATTGAAGCCGTCAAACACCATCCGCGAGGTAAGTTCGTCTCCTTGCTGACCAACTGGTGCGGCGAGTTTTCATCCCAGGAAGCTCGCAGGTTGTTTAGTGAAGCCGGATTACCCACCTATCGTACGCCGGAAGGTACCATTACGGCCTTCATGCACATGGTCGAATATCGGCGTAACCAGAAGCAACTGCGAGAAACACCAGCCCTACCCGATAGCCTGACCGCCAACACCGCCGAGGCGCATAATCTGTTACAGCAGGCGATTGCTGAGGGAGCAACATCGCTGGATACCCATGAAGTACAGCCGATTTTGCAAGCCTATGGTTTACACACTTTACCAACCTGGATCGCCAGCGACAGTGCGGAAGCCGTACACATTGCAGAACAAATCGGTTACCCGGTAGCACTGAAGCTTCGCTCTCCTGATATCCCACATAAGTCAGAAGTTCAGGGGGTTATGTTGTACCTGCGTACGGCAACAGAAGTGCAGCAGGCTGCGAATGCGATTTTTGATCGGGTAAAAATGGCCTGGCCACAGGCACGCATCCACGGTTTGTTAGTACAAAGTATGGCTAACCGCGCCGGTGCTCAGGAGTTGCGCGTCGTCGTCGAACATGACCCTGTGTTTGGCCCACTGATTATGTTGGGTGAAGGCGGAGTTGAGTGGCGTCCTGAAGAACAAGCTGTTGTCGCATTGCCGCCACTCAACATGAACCTGGCGCGTTATCTGGTGATCCAGGGGATCAAAAACAAAAAGATCCGCGCTCGCAGCGCACTACGTCCACTGGATATCGCCGGGTTAAGCCAGCTTCTGGTGCAGGTCTCCAACCTGATCGTCGATTGTCCGGAAATTCAGCGCTTGGATATCCATCCTCTGCTGGCCTCTGCTGGGGAATTTACTGCCCTGGACGTCACACTGGATATTGCCCCTTTCACGGGCGATAACGAAAGCAGGCTGGCGGTACGCCCTTATCCCCATCAGCTTGAAGAGTGGGTCGAGATGAAGAATGGCGAGCGCTGTCTGTTCCGCCCTATTCTTCCGGAAGATGAACCCTATCTGCAGCAGTTCATTTCACAGGTGACGAAAGAAGATCTTTACTATCGCTACTTCAGCGAGATCAACGAATTCACCCATGAAGATTTAGCTAACATGACGCAGATCGACTACGATCGGGAAATGGCCTTTGTGGCCGTGCGTTGTCGTGATAACCACGAAGAGATCCTCGGCGTGACGCGGGCTATCTCCGATCCGGATAATATCGATGCGGAATTTGCCGTACTGGTTCGTTCAGACCTCAAAGGGCTGGGTTTAGGTCGTCGGTTGATGGAAAAATTGATTGCATACACGCGAGATCACGGACTTAGACGTTTAAATGGTATTACGATGCCAAACAATCGTGGGATGGTCGCCCTGGCCCGAAAACTCGGGTTTGATGTCGACGTCCAGCTCGAAGAGGGAATTGTTGGGCTAACGCTGAATCTGGCCCAATATGAGGAATCGTGAGTAAGGTACTGGAAATGTTGACCACATTCATGGGTACTGGTGGTATCATTGCCCGCTTATGTCGTCTGCAAAGCACAGAGGACCCTTCAATGAACAGAGAAGAAATGCACTGTGATGTTGTCAAAATTTAAGCGTAATAAACATCAACAACACCTTGCCCAACTACCTAAGATTTCTCAGTCAGTTGATGATGTAGATTTCTTTTATGCTCCCGCAAATTTCAGGGAGACTCTGCTGGAGAAAATAGCCAGCGCGACGCGACGGATCTGCATTATTGCGCTGTACCTGGAACAGGATGACGGCGGTAAAGGCATACTCGACGCGCTCTATGCGGCAAAGCGGCAGCGTCCTGAACTGGATATTCGGGTGCTTGTCGACTGGCATCGAGCCCAGCGTGGACGCATTGGTGTTGCGGCATCCAATACCAACGCTGACTGGTATTGCCGCATGGCGCAAGAAAACCCTGGTATCGATATCCCTGTCTACGGCGTGCCAATTAACACCCGCGAAGCGCTTGGTGTTCTGCATTTTAAAGGCTTTATCATTGATGATAGCGTCCTGTATAGCGGGGCCAGTCTGAACGATGTTTACTTACACCAACATGATAAATACCGCTATGACCGCTATCAGCTGATTCGCAACGCGAAGATGGCCGATATCATGTACGAGTGGGTTACGCAGAACCTGATGAATGGGCGCGGCGTTAATCGTCTTGATGATATCCATCGTCCTAAAAGTCCGGAAATTAAAAACGATATCCGCCTGTACCGTCAGGAATTGCGCGATGCCTCCTTCCATTTCCAGGGAGATGCGGATAATGAGCAACTGTCAGTCACGCCGCTGGTTGGGCTCGGTAAATCCAGTCTGTTAAATAAGACTATTTTCCACCTCATGCCCTGTGCGGAGCACAAACTCACCATTTGTACGCCTTATTTCAACCTGCCAGCCATCCTGGTACGCAATATCATTCAACTGCTGCGCGAAGGCAAAAAGGTCGAGATCATTGTCGGCGATAAAACGGCTAACGACTTTTTCATTCCGGAAGATGAACCCTTTAAGATCATCGGCGCGCTGCCCTATTTATATGAAATTAATCTGCGCCGTTTCCTGAGCCGGCTACAGTATTACGTGAATACCGATCAGCTCGTCGTACGCTTATGGAAAGACGATGACAACACCTATCATCTGAAAGGTATGTGGGTTGATGATAAATGGATGCTGCTCACCGGCAATAATCTTAACCCCCGCGCCTGGCGGCTGGATTTGGAAAATGCCATTCTTATCCATGATCCCCAGCAGGAACTGACTCCCCAGCGTGATAAAGAGCTGGAGCTTATCCGCACGCACACCACCGTCGTGAAACACTATCGCGACTTGCAAAGTATTGCTGACTATCCGGTGAAAGTGCGTAAGCTTATCCGTCGATTACGCCGTATTCGAATCGACAGATTAATCAGCCGTATTCTGTAATCAAAACCCCGTCCAGTGACGGGGTTTTTCCTATAGAGGTAACGGTGCGCCTGTGTATTCTTGCCAGTGTTTTGCTTCTTTCCGGTTGTAGTCACATGGCTAACGACAGCTGGAGTGGGCAAGACAAAGCTCAACACTTTATCGCCTCGGCCATGCTTGCCGCAGCGGGGAACGAGTATGCACAGCATCAGGGAAACAGCCGCGATCGTAGCGCAGCTATCGGTTTGATGTTCTCTGTCAGCCTTGGGGCATCAAAAGAGCTGTGGGACAGCCGCCCCGCTGGGAGCGGCTGGAGCTGGAAAGACTTTGCCTGGGATGTGGCGGGCGCATCAACCGGCTATGCCGTTTGGCAACTGGCACATCATTAGAGGCGTAAGCCTTTTCCCTTACTGTGTAACATCAGCGAAACCAGGAATGCGACCACCGCCATAGCAGTGACATACCAGAAGAATGACGTTTCCATGCCGACAGATTTTAGGGATAACGCGACATATTCAGCCGAACCCCCAAACAGGGCATTGGCTACCGCATACGATAATCCCACCCCCAACGCACGGACCTGCGCTGGAAACATCTCTGCCTTCAGTATCCCGCTGATGGAGGTATAGAAACTGACGATCAACAAGGCGCACATCACAAGGACAAATGCCACAAACGGAGAACTCACATTTTGCAGCGCAGACAGAATAGGTACAGTGAAAATCGTCGCCAGCGCACCAAAACATAGCATTGAAGTCCGTCGGCCTATTTTATCTGACAACGCACCGAACAGCGGTTGTACCAACATAAACACGCACAATGCGGCCGTCATAATGCCGCTGGCCACGTTGGCATGCATACCCGCCGTATTAACCAGATATTTCTGCATGTAGGTCGTAAACGTATAAAAACACAGAGAACCAGCAGCGGTAAAGCCAAGTACCATGACAAAGGCTTTGCGATTACGCCACAACCCTTTCAGAGACCCCGCTTCTTTCAACGCACGGACATCCTGTTTTGATGTTTCATCCAGTTGACGACGCAGCCACAATGCCACAATCGCCAATACAGCGCCCAGCGCAAACGGAATACGCCAGCCCCAGGCTCTGAGCGCAGAATCTTCCAGGGTTTGCTGTAATATGACCACAACCAGCAATGCCAGTAACTGCCCGCCGATTAATGTCACGTACTGGAATGAAGCATAAAAACCTTTCTTACCTTCAACGGCTACTTCACTCATGTAAGTCGCGCTAGTACCGTATTCCCCACCAACGGACAGCCCCTGGAATAATCTGGCCAGCAGTAATAGTGCGGGAGCCCAGGTGCCGATCGTCTCATATCCAGGCAGACAGGCGATCACCAGCGATCCCATGCACATCATGCAGACAGATAACAGCATGGACTTTTTACGTCCGTGTTTATCTGCAATACGACCAAAAAGCCATCCTCCGATTGGCCGCATCAGAAACCCTGCTGCGAAAACTCCGGCGGTTTGTAACAATTGAGTGGTGGTATTTCCGGAAGGAAAAAAGATGTGGGCAAAATAAAGGGAACAGAAAGAGTAGATATAGAAATCAAACCATTCAACCAGATTCCCTGACGATGCACCAACAATTGCCCATATACGACGCCGGGTGTCGCCATCTGCCAGCGCCCCGTTCTCAGTTACACTGCTATCAGCCATTAGAATTGTACCCCTGCCAGGATCTTATGAATCTATCAATGATGTTTTGCGTCTGTTTTAGTAAATTAAATGTTATATAGTTGTTATAATTTATTATGAGAGATAGATCACGATTTTAATTAGCAGGAAAAGGATTAAGAAATGTTCGAGGGAAGAGGGGCAGGTTGTCTGTCAGAAATAGTGTGAGCTTTTGTGGGCCAATACCTCATCCAACAAGGTGCCGCCGGGAATGCCTGATGCGCTGCGCTTATCAGGCCTACCTTGTGGTGCCGTTGTAGGCCGGATAAGGCGGGACGCCGCATCCGGCAAAATGCCATCGGGAGTGCCTGATGCGCTGCGCTTATCAGGCCTACAACATACATTCAGTCCGGTGCATCCGGCGGTTTCCACCCCGCACAGACGAAAAAAAGCCCATCCGGCAGGATGGGCTTCTTCACTTATTTGATGCCTGGCAGTTCCCTACTCTCGCATGGGGAGACCCCACACTACCATCGGCGCTACGGCGTTTCACTTCTGAGTTCGGCATGGGGTCAGGTGGGACCACCGCGCTACAGCCGCCAGGCA
>NZ_JANEWI010000053.1:0-26603 GCF_028069775.1 Citrobacter sp. Igbk 17
TAAGAATCCGTATCTTCGAGTGCCCACACAGATTGTCTGATAAATTGTTAAAGAGCAGTTGCGACGCGCTTTAGCGCTCTGTCGCGAGGTGGCGTATATTACGCTTTCCTCTTTCAGAGTCAACCCTCATTTTCAGGTTTTTCTCTTCAACCGGACCGGCTGTTTGCGTGAAGTGATTCACATCCGCCGTGTCGATGGAGGCGCATTATAGGGATCCCATTTTTTAGCACAAGTGTTTTTTGGATCTTTTTTACCGAGTGCTTGTTTTTCACTCCTTTCGCTACATTCCTGTGCAATTTGGCTGATTTTTGATAACTAAATCACTTGCACAGACTCAATAATCCAACCAAAGTCTTCATTACCGCCCTATTTTCATTGAGGTAAACATGTCTGATGTACTGCGTCCTTATAAGGATCTTTTCCCACAGATCGGCGAGCGCGTCATGATCGATAGTAGTAGTGTTGTCATTGGCGATGCTCGTCTGGCTGATGATGTCGGGATTTGGCCACTGGTTGCGATTCGTGGCGACGTGAACTACGTACAGATTGGCGCCCGTACAAACATTCAGGATGGCAGCGTGCTGCATGTCACACATAAATCCACATCTAATCCGCAAGGTAACCCTCTGATCGTAGGCGAAGATGTGACTGTAGGTCATAAAGTCATGCTACACGGCTGCATCATTGGCAACCGCGTTTTAGTCGGTATGGGATCGATTTTGCTGGATGGCGTAGTAGTAGAAGATGACGTCATGATCGGAGCAGGAAGTCTGGTCCCGCAAAACAAGCGCCTGGAGAGCGGATATCTGTATCTGGGAAGCCCGGTTAAACAAATCCGCCCACTAACTGATGAAGAGAAAGCAGGCCTACAGTACTCTGCTAACAACTACGTGAAGTGGAAAGATGAGTATTTAGGTCAGGATAACCAGACCCAACCTTGATCATCTTCTTGCTGGGCCTGGATCAATGCTTCAGCCTCTTCTTCCAGATCCCAGCGATATTCGCGAAAAGTTTCAAGCCACTGTTCAGGCGTGCCGCCGCCAAAGCGATGCGCCAGCGTCTCTCCTTTTATGGCGCATTTTAGCTGCATACCATGAACCATCGCCGGGAAGACGACGGAATTAATATCCGCCACCCACTCTTCCCTATCAGGGAATTGAATCGCCTGATTCATGCAGAAAGTTCCTGTTGCAGTGTTTTAATCACAGGCTCAATCTCCGGCAGTACACCATGCCAGAGCAAAACAGCATGTGCCGCTTGCCCCACCAGCATTCCCAAACCATCGGCATAATGTTTTGCACCATGTGATACGCACCAGGAAAGGAACGGGGTATTCCCCTTTTGGTAGAACATGTCGTAGCAGTAGACCGAAGAGTGAATAAGCGATGCCGGAATGGCTGGAACATCGCCGCTAATGCCACTGGAAGTCGCGTTGATGATCAAATCGAAAGTGTAATTATCCAGCTCATCCATTCCCACCGCCTGAACGCTACCGGTATGGGAGAAGATCTGCGCCAATTCTTCAGCACGTGAGGCGGTACGATTAACAATAGTCACCGCGCAATCCATAGACAGGAGAGGCAGCAACACACCGCGGGACGCTCCACCAGCCCCAATCAGCAAAATGCGAGACCCGGGATGAATAAAAGACAAACGTTCAAGGTCGCTAAGCAGGCCGATACCATCGGTGTTATCACCCAGTAAGCGCCCATCCTCCAGCCGTTTTAGGGTATTAACCGCTCCAGCCAACGATGCCCGCTCTGTTAGTTCATCAGCACGCGCAAACGCCTCTTCTTTAAAGGGAACGGTAACATTGGCTCCCTTCCCTCCATCCGCAAAAAAGGCATTGAGCGTATTCACAAAGTTATTGATGGGCGCCAACACCCGACCATAAGAGTGGTCAATCTTCAGCTGCTCTGCAAATTGCTGATGAATAAAAGGCGATTTGCTGTGCGCTACCGGATTACCAAAAACAGCATAGGCTTCTTTCATATTACCCCTGTCGAAACTGTTCACCCGTCAAAGCATCTCTGATTTCCGAGGGATTCAAACGCCCGCCGGTATTACCTTCAACCACTGGAAAACCGTCCCCGAACTGCGCCCGTACTTCCTCTACCGTTCTGCAGGGTGGTAGTCCACTCAGATTAGCACTGGTGGAAACTAATGGCTTGCCATAGGCCTGACACAATGCAACCACCAGCGGGTGATCCGTGACACGCACGGCGAGTGAATCAAAACGACCAGTTAGCCAACGCGGCGTAGTCACAGATGCCGGAAAAACGAAGGTGACAGGGCCTGGCCAGCGCGCGAAAACAGCTTCACGTTGAGCATCAGTAAGCATGCTGTCATCAATATACGGTTTGAGTTGATCAAAGTTTGCCGCAATCAAAATCAAACCTTTATCTATTGGACGTTGTTTGAGTTCCAACAGACGCGTTACCGCCGTTTCACTGTCAGGATCACACCCGACACCAAAAACGGCTTCTGTTGGATAAGCGATGACATTTTCTTGTTGCAGAACCTCTATCGCGGCAGCGATGGGGTCCGTAGGCAGGTTTTTATTCACTTTCTTCTTCCGCCGGGATCGGCTTTCCACATTGTTTACTGGCACAGAAATGCTTCACACCCTGCGCGGTTTTCTTTTCGATGAGTAGCGGATAGTGGCACTCTGGACACTCTCCGGCTAACGGTTTGAAGTTGATGACAAACTGACACTCCGGATAGCGATCGCAGGAGTAAAAGGTTTTGCCATAACGTGAACGCCGCTGAACCAAATGGCCCGTCTGGCATTGGGGGCATACTATTGCTGTTTCATCAGGCTTATCGATAAGCTCAGTGTGATCGCAGGCAGGGTAATCACTGCACCCAATAAACATACCGAATCGTCCCTGCCTCAGCACCAGTTCAGCGCCACATGCTGGGCAGAATTTACCCTCCAGAACTTTGACTATATGTCCGTCCGCAGATGATTTCAGCGGACGGACATAATCGCATTCTGGATAGTGTGAGCAACCGAGAAACGGGCCGTGTTTCCCGGAACGTATAACCAGTTCAGCCCCACATTGTGGACAGGGCTCGTTTTTACGCACCGTAAACAGTGCTGATTTAGCCATAACAACTCATACTGAATGAAGATTGATTAATGCAGCATACCTTCATTCACTTCAAAGAGTAATTCTTCCATTTGCTGATAGGCATTTTCGCAGCCTGGAATGTTGAACAGGACCATCAGGATCACCCACTTCAGGTCTTCCAGATCAAACTCAGCCGTATCCAGCGCAAGTACGCGCTCTATCACCATTTCTCGCGTTTCGAGGTTTAGCACCTGAATCTGCTCCAGGAATAGCAGGAACCCCCGACAGCTCGCATCCAGCCGATCGCACTCTTCTGCAGTATAAATACGTACAGAAAGGGGATCTGATGCAAGCTGCATAGGTTCGGCAAGGCCGTCCTGATAATCAGCAAGCTTTTCCAGCCACAGTAACGCGTTGTAGATGTCTTCACGATCAAAACCAGCGTCGGTAAGATCCCGTTCCAGTTTGTCCTGATCCACACGCAGCTCAGCTTCGTTATGGATATATGTCTCAAACAAATACATTAGTACGTCGAACATGGCTTGCCCTCCTCAATCGGACATAGCCGCCGGGTACAGCTGCGATCCATCCTGCTAACTCCAGTTCGAGCAGTTGAGCCACTACCTCTGGCACAGGTTGGCCGGCACGTTCAGCGACGACGTCAACAGGTGTTACCTCATCTCCTACGTTAGCCAGGAGCTCTGAAAATGGCAATGCCACCTCTTCGTGATCCGGCGAATAAATTGATTTTTCAGGCTCATCTGGCAACCATTGCAGCCCATATTGCAAACTTTCCAGTATTTCCTCTGGTGACGTCACAAGCATGGCTCCCTGCTGAATGAGCCAATGGGGACCTTCACTTCCCGGGCTCCCGATCGGCCCAGGCAAAGCAAAAACCTCCCGTCCTTGTTCCAGTGCACAGCGTGCTGTGACTAATGAGCCGCTACGCTGTGCCGCCTCAACAACCAGTACTCCCTTACTTAGACCACTAATAATACGATTTCGTCGGGGAAAATTACGCGGTAAAGGGAGCATATCCAAAGGGAATTCAGACACCAGCGCGCCTCCGGCCTCTATCAAATTTTCAGCAAGTCGAACATGTCGCCGCGGATATATGGTTTCCAGGCCATTTCCCAGTACCGCAATACTGGCCCCGTGTGTGTTTATCGCTGCTGTATGCGCCACACCGTCAATCCCTTTAGCCAGTCCGCTAGTGATCGTCACACCACATGCTGCAAGCTTCTCACAGAACAACCGCGCCCATCGTTCGCCATACCAGGAGTGCTGCCGACTGCCGACAACAGCAACTTGAAATGCGTGAAGACACTCAGGGCGACCAGCAATGAAAAGTACGCCTGGGTAATCCTCAATAGCACGCAGCTGCGGCGGAAAATACTTGCTGTCGGCAAAAACCAGATGATGATGGGGTAACTCAAGCCAACGCAGCGTTTTTTCCAGTGACTGCTCAGAAAAGGCCTGAAAACGTTCGACCTGACGAGGAGTGAGCCCTGCATGCCGAAGTATCGTATTGTTAATACCCGGTTGAGCAATAAGCCAGTGAGCAGTGCGCACCATCTCATCACCATACAGTTCATTCACTTGTGCTAAACGTAACCAAATCTCAATATGGGTCATCCCTGTTCCCCTGCCACAAGCAGTCCTGGCAATCTTTGCGATTGGTCACTGATGCTGTCAATCAGAGCGGGTTTTGTCTAGAATAGAGGTAATAATCTTTCCAATTCCTGAACACAACTCTGGATAACTATGTCAGTTTTGCAAGTGTTACATATTCCGGACGAGCGTCTTCGCAAAGTCGCAAAGCCAGTTGAAGAAGTGAATGCAGAAATTCAGCGTATCGTTGATGATATGTTCGAAACGATGTACGCCGAAGAAGGTATCGGTCTGGCCGCAACACAGGTCGATATCCATCAGCGCATCATTGTTATTGATGTCTCTGAAAACCGTGACGAGCGTCTGGTACTCATTAACCCAGAGCTACTGGAGAAAGACGGCGAAACCGGCATTGAAGAAGGCTGCCTATCTATTCCTGAACAACGTGCATTAGTACCGCGCGCTGAAAAAGTAAAAATTCGTGCGCTCGATCGCGACGGCAAGCCTTTTGAACTGGAGGCCGATGGCCTGTTGGCTATCTGCATCCAACATGAAATGGATCACCTGGTCGGTAAACTGTTTATCGATTATCTGTCTCCGTTGAAGCAACAACGTATTCGTCAGAAAGTTGAAAAACTCGACCGCCTGAACGCCCGAGCTTAAGGACAAGAATCAACGTGTCAGACTCACTACGTATTATTTTTGCGGGTACACCTGACTTTGCAGCGCGTCATCTCGACGCGCTGTTGTCTTCTGGACATAACGTCGTTGGCGTGTTTACCCAGCCGGACCGCCCTGCGGGACGTGGTAAAAAGCTAATGCCCAGCCCGGTGAAAGTGCTGGCGGAAGAAAAAGGGATACCCGTTTTCCAGCCTGTATCTCTTCGTCCCCAGGAAAACCAACAACTGGTTTCTGACCTGCACGCAGATGTAATGGTGGTGGTAGCCTATGGCCTGATTCTGCCAAAAGCCGTACTGGACATGCCGCGTCTGGGTTGTATCAACGTTCACGGTTCTCTGCTTCCACGCTGGCGTGGAGCCGCGCCGATCCAGCGTTCATTGTGGGCAGGCGACACCGAAACCGGTGTAACCATCATGCAGATGGATGTCGGTCTGGACACAGGCGATATGCTGCATAAGCTGTCCTGCCCAATTACGGCAGAAGATACTAGCGGTTCGTTATACGACAAGCTGGCAGATTTAGGGCCTCAGGGGCTGATTGAAACGCTAAAACAGCTTGCTGCTGGCACAATAAAACCAGTTGTTCAGGATGAATCTCTGGTTACGCATGCTGAAAAACTCAGCAAAGAAGAGGCCCGTATCGACTGGTCGCTTTCGGCCGCTCAACTGGAACGCTGTATCCGCGCCTTTAACCCGTGGCCAATGAGCTGGCTTGAAATAGAAGGTCAGCCAGTAAAAGTCTGGAAAGCTTCTGTTATTGCTGCGAACACACAGGCTGCACCAGGCACCATCCTCGAGGCGACAAAGCTGGGCATCCAGGTCGCAACAGGCGACGGTATCCTGAATCTCATCGCTTTACAGCCTGCCGGCAAGAAAGCGATGAGCGCACAGGATCTGCTCAATTCACGTCGGGAGTGGTTTGTGCCCGGAAATCGTCTGATCTGACGGTTCATCTCTTTTAAAGCCCGGAACCTCCGGGCATTTTTATTTTTGCGCTTATGAAAAAACATCTTAATTTACGCAGTATGGCGGCCCAGGCCGTCGAACAGGTTGTTGAAAAGGGCCAATCGTTGAGTAACGTGCTGCCCGCCATGCAGCAAAAAGTAGCCGATAAAGATAAGGCGCTGTTGCAGGAGCTTTGCTTCGGTGTTTTACGTACGCTCTCCCAGCTGGAGTGGATGATTCAACAGTTGATGGAACGCCCGATGACGGGCAAACAGCGCACTGTCCACTATCTGATTATGGTTGGCTTCTACCAGCTTTTGCATACTCGTATTCCGCCACATGCTGCGCTTGCTGAAACCGTCGAAGGTGCAGTCGTTATCAAGCGACCTCAGCTGAAAGGGCTAATTAACGGCGTATTACGCCAGTTTCAGCGCCGTCAGGAAGAGTTGCTCACCGAATTTGCGCAAAGCGAACTGCGTTTTTTACACCCTTCATGGCTGGTTAAGCGTATCAAAAATGCCTATCCACAACAGTGGGAGACGATTCTTGCAGCCAATAACCAGCGACCACCGATGTGGCTACGTGTCAATCGTAACCACCATACACGCGACGCTTGGCTGGGTCTGCTTACCGAAGCGGGATTAACCGGCTTCCCGCATCCGGACTACCCGGATGCGGTACGTCTGGAAACGCCAACTCCTGTGCACGCCCTACCAGGTTTTGACGAAGGCTGGGTGACCGTCCAGGATGCTTCAGCTCAAGGATGCGTGACCTATCTGTTACCGAAGGACGGTGAACAGATCCTCGACTTGTGCTGTGCGCCGGGCGGTAAAACCACTCACATTCTGGAAGTTGCCCCGCAAGCTAATGTGATGGCTGTCGATGTCGATGAAAAACGTCTGTCGCGTGTCTATGACAACCTGAAACGCCTTGGCACGAAGGCAACCGTTAAACAGGGCGATGGTCGTTACCCCGAACAGTGGTGCGGCGAACAAAAGTTTGATCGCATTTTGTTAGATGCACCGTGTTCTGCCACTGGGGTCATCCGTCGCCATCCCGATATAAAGTGGCTGCGTCGCGATCGGGATATTGCTGAACTCGCCCAATTGCAGGCAGAAATACTTAATGCGACCTGGGCACATCTGAAACCGGGTGGCACGCTGGTTTATGCAACCTGTTCTATTTTGCCTGAAGAGAACCAACAGCAAATCTCTGCCTTCCTGGCACGAACGCCTGATGCTCTATTAAGTGAAACGGGTACGCCGGAACAACCAGGGCGCCAGAATTTACCGGGTGCAGAAGAAGGTGACGGTTTCTTTTACGCTAAGCTAATCAAGAAGTGATGAGATAACGGGTCGCAACTGATGAAAATTATCATTCTGGGCGCAGGGCAAGTTGGCGGTACGTTGGCTGAGAACCTGGTCGGAGAGAACAACGATATCACGGTAGTCGATACCAATGGTGAGCGTCTGCGCAGCCTGCAGGACAAGTTTGATCTCCGCGTTGTGCAAGGCCATGGTTCTCATCCCCGTGTACTGCGTGAGGCCGGAGCTGACGACGCCGATATGCTGGTTGCAGTAACCAGCTCAGATGAAACCAATATGGTTGCCTGCCAGGTAGCATACTCACTCTTTAATACCCCCAATCGTATCGCCCGAATTCGCTCGCCGGATTATGTCCGCGATGCAGATAAACTGTTCCAGTCTGATGCAGTGCCTATCGATCATCTGATTGCGCCAGAGCAGCTGGTTATCGATAGCATTTATCGACTGATTGAATACCCGGGTGCGTTACAGGTAGTAAATTTTGCCGAAGGTAAAGTCAGTCTGGCGGTGGTCAAAGCCTATTACGGCGGGCCATTGATAGGCAATGCACTGTCGACAATGCGCGAGCATATGCCACACATCGATACCCGCGTCGCGGCGATATTCCGTCATGACAGGCCAATTCGTCCGCAGGGTTCCACCATTGTTGAAGCGGGTGATGAAGTATTCTTTATTGCAGCTTCACAGCATATTCGTGCCGTAATGAGTGAACTTCAGCGTCTGGAAAAACCCTACAAGCGTATTATGTTAGTGGGTGGCGGTAATATCGGTGCTGGTCTGGCCCGACGTCTGGAAAAAGATTACAGCGTCAAACTGATCGAACGCAATCAGCAACGGGCATCCGAGCTTGCAGAGAAATTGCAAAATACAATCGTCTTTTTCGGCGATGCCTCGGATCAAGAGCTGCTGGCTGAAGAACATATTGATCAAGTTGATCTTTTTATCGCGGTAACCAACGACGATGAAGCTAACATTATGTCGGCCATGCTCGCCAAACGCATGGGCGCAAAGAAAGTCATGGTGCTGATCCAGCGTAGGGCGTATGTTGATCTGGTCCAGGGTAGCGTGATTGATATTGCAATTTCACCGCAACAGGCCACCATATCTGCGCTACTGAGCCATGTGCGCAAAGCTGATATTGTCGGCGTTTCTTCGCTGCGACGCGGTGTTGCGGAAGCGATTGAAGCTGTCGCGCACGGGGATGAAACGACATCACGAGTTGTCGGTCGCGCAATAGACGAAATTAAACTTCCACCTGGTACCATTATTGGTGCCGTAGTGCGAGGTAACGACGTGATGATAGCCAATGACAACCTGCGTATTGAGCAGGGTGATCACGTTATCATGTTCCTGACAGACAAAAAATTTATTACTGACGTCGAACGGCTATTCCAGCCAAGTCCTTTTTTCCTGTAAATATTTGGGCGCTTATATAGCGCCCATTTTATTTCCCTTTATTTTTCATGGTCTAATAAATTTTCCTTTCAGCAATACATAAATGGAAAATGTCTTAACATTTGTTAAACTTATAAACGTCAGCTGCATAGGGAGAATAAAATGAGCATTATTAAAGAGTTTCGCGAATTCGCGATGCGCGGGAATGTTGTCGATTTGGCAGTGGGTGTCATTATTGGTGCGGCATTCGGTAAGATTGTTTCATCGCTGGTTGCCGATATCATCATGCCGCCACTGGGGTTGTTAATTGGTGGGATCGATTTTAAACAGTTTGCTTTGACATTACGCGATGCGCAGGGAGACATCCCGGCTGTCGTTATGCATTACGGTGTATTTATTCAGAACGTCTTTGATTTCATTATTGTGGCGTTTGCTATCTTTATGGCAATCAAACTGATCAACAAACTGAATCGTAAAAAAGAGGAAGAACCTGCAGCACCGCCGGCTCCTTCTAAAGAGGAAGTATTGTTAAGTGAAATTCGTGACCTGCTGAAAGAACAGAATAACCGCTCTTAAACACTCACTAAAACAAGAAGGCCAGTGGTAAAAAAGTGATTCACTTTCTTGCCACTGGCCTCCCAGTTACCCCGATTGCCATGTTTACCTTTACGCAGATAACTACCTTTCCCTTTTTTATTCTTCTCAACACGCTGCCTGAAAAGTGGATCATGCAGTAGCGCCTCAATGGCGTTGTCCTTTATCTGCCCTTTGGTGTGCTGATAACGACTCATAATATCTCCAGTTTGTGGTAACAATTTACGCCGCGAGTCTAGACCCTCCCGTTCAATAAATCAACAACCTGTTGTCGTGCCACTGGCACCTTGTTCAAGTGCCTCCAGAATAGAACAATAGACGCTGCTGTGTGCCTTTCCGCAGCATGCATCATTCAATCGCTGCAATGATCGTTGCATCGTTTGAAGTTCGGCTATACGTGCTTCGACTTCCTGCAATCTATCCTGAACGATCCCTTTTGATTCCTGACAGGTATGGTGTTCCGGATCGACACGGATCGAAAGTAATTCACGAATAGACTCCAACGTAAAACCTAGCTGTCGCGCGTAACGAATAAACTTCAGCCGTTGCAGATCACTTTCTGTATAGAGTCGAAATCCGCCTTCAGTACGTACTTCATGCTCCATCATCTGCTGCTTTTCATAGTAGCGGATAGTATCGGGCGTCACGTCGGCCAGTTTTGCTAATTCACCAATCCGGTACATACTTCCTCCGCTATTCATCATTAATTTTATGCAATAGTTTATCCGCGTATTCACCACGTAGAAACTCGGTGCTAAGTCCGGCCTGACGAAGTTTGAGTTCAAGTAGCGACAGACGTCGACTCACATCCTGATAACGAGGATCGTCCTGGCGAATACCTGCAAGTATATCAAGCAACTGTATCGCCTCTCTGCGTTGTTCGAGCTCAGGAGGAAGACACCCAGAGTTTTTTAATAAACGGTACCCGGCCCGAAGCTCCGGCGGGACATGAGAATCATCGTCAAGAGTCAATGGCTCACCTGTACCCGGTAAATCATCAAACTCGCCTTTAGATTGTGCGTCAATGATATGACGCTCTGCCCACTGGTCCAGTAACCACATACGACACCCCAGGGGATGAACAAAAAGAATACAGATATTGTAGATAAGTGGGGATCTTGCGGATATAAAAAAACCCGCCGAGGCGGGTTTTTTTACGTTACTACAGATTACTCTGCAGCAGCTTCTGCTTTCGATTCAGAGCGATCAACCAGCTCGATGTATGCCATCGGCGCGTTGTCACCTGCACGGAAGCCACACTTCAGAATGCGAGTGTAACCACCGGCGCGGCTCGCGAAACGCGGGCCCAGCTCGTTAAACAGTTTTGCCACGATCTCGTTATCACGAGTGCGGGCGAATGCCAGACGACGATTAGCTACGCTATCAGTCTTGGCAAGAGTAATCAGCGGCTCAACTACGCGACGCAGCTCTTTCGCTTTCGGCAGAGTCGTCTTGATGATTTCATGACGAACCAGTGAACCTGCCATATTGCGGAACATAGCCTGGCGATGGCTGCTGTTGCGGTTCAGTTGACGACCACTCTTACGATGGCGCATGACCTTATCCTTCTCAGTAAAACCTTAACCTGTGATCCGGTTACTCGTCAGCGATGCTTGCCGGTGGCCAGTTTTCCAGGCGCATGCCCAGAGACAGTCCACGGGAAGCCAGCACGTCTTTAATCTCGGTAAGAGATTTTTTACCAAGGTTAGGCGTCTTAAGAAGCTCAACCTCAGTACGCTGTACCAGATCACCGATATAGTGGATAGCTTCTGCTTTGAGGCAGTTAGCAGAGCGGACAGTCAATTCCAGATCGTCAACAGGGCGCAGCAGGATCGGATCGAATTCTGGTTTCTCTTCTTTAACTTCCGGCTGACGTACATCACGTAAATCAACGAAAGCTTCCAGTTGTTCAGCCAGAATGGTTGCCGCACGACGAATCGCCTCTTCAGGATCGATTGTGCCGTTGGTTTCCATTTCGATGACCAGCTTGTCCAGGTCGGTACGCTGTTCTACACGCGCTGCTTCAACATTGTAGGCAATACGCTCTACAGGGCTGTAGCATGCGTCGACCAGCAGACGGCCGATTGGGCGCTCATCTTCTTCCGAATGAATTCGGGTAGAAGCCGGCACATAACCACGACCGCGCTGAACTTTGATACGCATGCTAATAGATGCATTCTCATCGGTCAGGTGGCAGATCACGTGCTGTGGCTTGACGATTTCGACATCCCCATCATGGGTAATGTCGGCTGCAGTCACAGGGCCAATGCCAGATTTATTCAAGGTAAGAATAACGTCATCTTTACCCTGAACTCTCACCGCCAGCCCTTTCAGGTTGAGCAGGATTTCCAGGATATCTTCCTGAACGCCTTCTTTGGTGCTGTACTCATGTAGTACACCATCAATCTCAACCTCGGTCACCGCGCAACCCGGCATCGATGAGAGCAGAATACGGCGCAGTGCGTTACCCAAAGTATGGCCAAAGCCACGCTCTAAAGGCTCAAGGGTCACCTTGGCGTGCGTCGAACTCACTTGCTCGATATCTACCAGGCGCGGTTTTAGAAACTCTGTCACAGAACCCTGCATTGTGTCCTCTCTTTGGTACTAAGCTTTACTTGGAGTAAAGCTCGACGATCAGGTGTTCGTTAATGTCCGCAGACAGATCAGAACGCTCCGGCTTACGCTTGAACGTACCTTCCATCTTGCCAGCATCAACTTCCAGCCAGGTTGGCTTTTCACGCTGCTCAGCCAGCTCCAGAGCGGCTTTCACGCGAGACTGCTTCTTCGCTTTCTCACGAATGCTAACAACGTCATTCGGACTAACCTGATAAGAAGCGATGTTAACAACACGACCGTTTACCATAATTGCTTTATGGCTGACCAGCTGACGTGCTTCTGCACGAGTGGCACCGAAGCCCATACGGTATACAACGTTGTCCAGACGACCTTCCAGCAGACCCAACAGGTTTTCACCGGTGTTGCCTTTCAGACGCGCTGCTTCTTTGTAGTAGTTACGGAACTGACGCTCCAGCACACCGTAGATACGGCGAACTTTTTGCTTTTCACGCAACTGCACACCATAGTCAGACAGACGCGGTTTACGCGCACCGTGCTGGCCAGGAGCTTGTTCAATTTTACACTTGGTATCGATCGCGCGAACGCCAGACTTAAGGAATAAGTCAGTGCCCTCACGACGGCTCAGCTTGAGCTTAGGACCCAAATATCTTGCCATTTTCTTTCTCCAACAATCCTAGAAACGACAGCGTTATACGCGACGTTTTTTCGGCGGACGACAACCGTTATGAGGGATCGGAGTCACATCAGTAATATTAGTGATGCGGAAACCAGCGGCGTTCAGAGCACGAACAGTAGATTCGCGACCTGGACCCGGTCCTTTGACCATAACTTCCAGATTCTTGATACCGTATTCTTTTACGGCGTCAGCGCAACGCTCTGCTGCAACCTGAGCTGCAAACGGAGTGGATTTGCGAGAACCACGGAAACCGGAACCACCGGCTGTTGCCCAACCCAGTGCGTTACCCTGACGATCAGTAATGGTAACGATGGTGTTGTTAAAAGAAGCATGGATATGAGCCACGCCGTCAGAGACTTGTTTTCTTACACGTTTACGTGCACGAATTGGTGCCTTTGCCATTATTCAATCACCCCGATTATTTCTTGATCGGTTTGCGCGGACCCTTACGGGTACGTGCGTTGGTCTTGGTACGCTGACCGCGAACCGGGAGACCACGACGATGACGCAAACCGCGATAGCAACCAAGGTCCATAAGGCGCTTGATGCTCATGCTAACTTCACGGCGCAGATCACCTTCAACGACAAATTTGGCAACTTCGTCACGCAGCGTGTCGATTTGTTCTTCAGACAGCTCACTGATCTTAACATCTTCAGCGATACCCGCTGCAGCCAGAATGGCTTTAGAACGGGTCTTGCCGACGCCGTAGATCGAAGTTAATGCGATCACAGCATGTTTCTGATCAGGAATGTTAATGCCTGCTATACGGGCCACTATGCACTCCTACTATTTAATATGTACGCACCATGCTGAAAAGCCCGTTTTCAGGATACTCAAATGGAAACGCACAGACATACAAAAGATTGGCTGGCTAATCTAGCCAGCTCAACCCAACTTTGCAAGAAAAATATGCGAATAAATCAGCCTTGGCGCTGTTTATGCTTCGGCTCGGCACTGCAAATCACACGGATGACACCATCACGCTTAACGATTTTGCAGTTACGGCATAATTTCTTGACGGAAGCACGAACTTTCATTTTTACTCTCCGTAACTTCTCGGGCGACTGTTAACGGCCGTAGCCTTTCAGATTCGCCTTCTTCAATGCAGACTCGTACTGACTAGACATCATCAGAGTTTGCACTTGAGCCATAAAGTCCATAATCACGACAACAACGATAAGCAGTGAGGTCCCACCGAAGTAGAACGGTACTTTCATTGCATCACGCATGAACTCCGGGATCAGGCAGATAAAGGTAATGTAGAGCGCACCAACCAAAGTCAGGCGGGTCATTACTTTATCGATATACTTCGCCGTTTGCTCTCCCGGACGAATTCCTGGTACAAATGCACCGGACTTCTTCAGGTTATCTGCTGTTTCACGCGGGTTGAAAACCAACGCCGTGTAGAAGAAACAGAAGAAGATGATTGCAGACGCATAGAGTAACACATAAAGCGGTTGCCCAGGCTGCAAATACAGCGAAATTGTTGTCAGCCAGTTCCAACCAGTCCCGCCCCCGAACCATGACGCGATGGTTGCTGGGAACAGAATAATACTGGAAGCGAAGATTGCCGGGATTACCCCCGCCATATTCACTTTCAGCGGTAAATGTGTGCTCTGTGCAGCATAGACACGACGACCTTGCTGACGTTTCGCGTAGTTTACCACAATACGGCGTTGACCACGCTCAACAAATACAACAAAGAACGTCACTGCAAATACTAATACTGCAACCAACAGCAACACGAGGAAGTGCAGGTCGCCTTGACGCGCTTGCTCGATAGTATGGGCAATGGCTGGCGGGAGTCCCGCGACAATACCGGCGAAGATAATGATTGAGATACCGTTGCCGATACCACGTTCAGTAATCTGTTCACCCAACCACATCAGGAACATAGTCCCTGTAACCAGACTTACAACAGCGGTGAAATAGAATGCAAAGCCTGGATTCATTACCAGGCCCTGCATACCAGGCATATTCGGGAGACCGGTAGCAATACCGATCGACTGGAATATTGCCAGCACCAGAGTACCGTAGCGGGTGTACTGGCTGATCTTACGACGACCAGACTCCCCTTCTTTCTTAATTTCTGCCAGCGTTGGATGAACCACCGTCAGCAGCTGGATAATGATCGACGCCGAAATATACGGCATGATCCCCAGAGCAAAGATAGAAGCACGGCTGAGAGCACCACCAGAGAACATGTTAAACATTTCAATGATGGTGCCTCGCTGTTGCTCAAGCAGTTTGGCAAGTACAGCGGCATCAATACCAGGGATCGGAATGAAAGAGCCAATACGGAACACAATCAGCGCGCCGATTACAAACAGCAGTCTGCGTTTCAGCTCGCCTAAGCCACCTTTGGCACTTTGAAAATCTAATCCCGGTTGTTTAGCCATCTGCTACTTATTCCTCGATTTTACCGCCAGCAGCTTCGATAGCAGCACGAGCGCCTTTAGTAACACGCAGGCCACGAACAGTTACCGGAGTCGTTACTTCACCAGCCAGGATCACTTTCGCGAACTCGATCTGGATACCGATAATGTTAGCCGCTTTCAGCGTGTTCAGGTCTACAACACCGCCTTCAACTTTAGCCAGGTCAGACAGACGAACTTCGGCTGTAATCGCTGCTTTACGTGAAGTGAAGCCGAATTTCGGCAGACGACGGTACAGAGGCATCTGACCACCCTCGAAACCGCGACGTACGCCACCGCCAGAACGAGACTTCTGACCTTTGTGACCACGACCACCGGTTTTACCGAGGCCAGAACCGATACCACGACCCAGGCGTTTACCCGCCTTTTTGGAGCCTTCGGCCGGAGACAGAGTATTTAAACGCATCTCTTACTCCTCAACTTTAACCATGAAGGAAACCGCGTTGACCATACCACGAACAGCAGGAGTATCCTCGCGCTCTACGGTGTGACCAATACGACGCAGACCCAGGCCAAGCAGCGTTGCCTTGTGTTTCGGCAGACGACCGATTGCACTGCGGGTTTGAGTAATTTTAATAGTCTTTGCCATGGTTTATTTCCCCAGAATTTCTTCAACGGATTTACCACGCTTGGCAGCGACCATTTCCGGAGATTTCATATTTTCCAGACCATCGATAGTTGCACGAACCACGTTAATCGGGTTGGTGGAACCATACGCTTTAGCCAGAACGTTACGAACTCCAGCGACTTCCAGAACGGCGCGCATTGCACCACCGGCGATGATACCGGTACCTTCGGAAGCCGGCTGCATGAATACACGAGAACCCGTATGAGTACCCTTAACCGGGTGCTGCAGGGTGCCGTGGTTCAGCGCGACGTTAATCATATTGCGACGGGCTTTTTCCATCGCTTTCTGGATCGCTGCTGGAACTTCACGCGCTTTACCGTAACCAAAACCAACGCGACCGTTACCATCGCCAACTACAGTCAGAGCTGTGAAGGAGAAAATACGACCACCTTTAACGGTTTTAGATACGCGGTTTACCGCGATCAGCTTTTCCTGCAGTTCGCCAGCTTGTTTTTCGATGTGAGCCATCTTACACCTCTACCTTAGAACTGAAGGCCAGCTTCACGGGCAGCATCTGCCAGTGCCTGGACACGACCATGATATTGGAACCCGGAACGGTCAAAGGACACATCTTTGATGCCTTTTTCCAGAGCGCGTTCGGCGACAGCTTTACCCACAGCTGCTGCAGCGTCTTTGTTACCGGTGTACTTCAGTTGTTCAGCAATAGCTTTTTCTACAGTAGAAGCAGCTACCAGAACTTCAGAACCGTTCGGTGCAATTACCTGTGCGTAAATATGACGCGGGGTACGATGTACCACCAGGCGAGTTGCGCCCAGCTCTTTGAGCTTGCGGCGTGCGCGGGTCGCACGACGGATACGAGCAGATTTCTTATCCATAGTGTTACCTTACTTCTTCTTAGCCTCTTTGGTACGCACGACTTCGTCGGCGTAACGAACACCCTTGCCTTTGTAAGGCTCAGGACGACGGTAGGCGCGCAGATCTGCTGCAACCTGACCGATCAGCTGTTTATCAGCGCCTTTCAGCACGATTTCAGTCTGAGTCGGACATTCTGCAGTGATACCTGCCGGCAGCTGATGATCAACTGGGTGAGAGAAACCTAAAGCAAGGTTTACTACATTCCCTTTGACCGCTGCACGATAACCTACACCAACCAGCTGCAGCTTCTTAGTGAAGCCTTCGGTAACACCGACAACCATTGCATTCAGCAGGGCACGCGCGGTACCAGCCTGAGCCCATCCATCAGCGTAACCATCACGCGGACCGAAGGTCAGTGCATTATCTGCATGATTTACTGCAACAGCATCGTTGAGAGTACGAGTCAGCTCGCCGTTTTTACCTTTGATCGTAATAACCTGACCGTTGATTTTTACATCAACGCCGGCAGGAATAACGACCGGTGCTTTAGCAACACGAGACATTTTTTCCTCCGATTAGGCTACGTAGCAGATAATTTCGCCACCAAGACCAGCCTGGCGCGCTGCACGATCAGTCATAACACCTTTAGAGGTAGAAACAACTGCGATACCCATGCCAGCCATAACTTTCGGCAGCTCGTCTTTACGCTTATAAATGCGCAGACCTGGGCGACTGACACGCTGAATGCTTTCTACAACAGCTTTACCCTGGAAATACTTGAGAGTAAGTTCCAGTTCCGGCTTGGTGTCGCCTTCAACTTTAAAATCTTCAATAAAACCTTCTTCCTTCAGCACGTTGGCAATTGCCACTTTCAGCTTGGAGGAAGGCATGGTGACCGCAGCTTTATTCGCGGCCTGACCGTTACGGATACGGGTCAGCATATCCGCGATCGGATCTTGCATGCTCATCTGTCTTTACTCCCGTGATTCAATTGGTAATTACCAGCTAGCCTTTTTCAAGCCTGGTACTTCACCGCGCATGGCGGCTTCACGCAGTTTGATACGGCTCAACCCGAACTTGCCCACATAGCCATGCGGACGACCTGTTTGACGGCAGCGGTTACGCTGACGGGACGGGCTGGAATCACGCGGCAGAGACTGCAGCTTGAGAACTGCGTTCCAACGATCTTCGTCGGTCGCGTTCACATCAGAGATAATAGCTTTCAGTTCAGCGCGTTTTGCGAAGTACTTATCAGCTAAAGCTACGCGCTTTACTTCGCGTGCTTTCATTGATTGCTTAGCCATTCAGTAACCCTACCTTACTTGCGGAACGGGAAGTCAAAGGCAGCCAGCAGAGCACGGCCTTCTTCGTCAGATTTCGCAGTAGTGGTAATGGTAATATCCAAACCACGCACGCGGTCGACTTTATCGTAGTCGATTTCTGGGAAGATGATCTGCTCACGGACACCCATGCTGTAGTTACCACGACCGTCGAAAGACTTAGCGGACAAGCCACGGAAGTCACGGATACGTGGAACAGCAATAGTGATCAGGCGCTCAAAGAACTCCCACATGCGTTCGCCACGCAGAGTTACTTTACAGCCGATCGGATAGCCCTGACGGATTTTGAAGCCTGCAACAGATTTGCGTGCTTTGGTGATCAGCGGTTTTTGACCGGAGATTGCTGTCAGGTCAGCTGCTGCGTTATCCAGCAGTTTCTTGTCAGCGATCGCTTCACCAACACCCATGTTCAGGGTGATCTTCTCGACCCGAGGGACTTGCATGACAGAATTGTAGTTAAACTCAGACATGAGTTTAGCGACTACTTCGTCTTTGTAGTAATCATGCAGTTTCGCCATCGTACTACTCCAAATTACTTGATAGTTTCGCTGTTAGATTTAAAGAAACGGACTTTTTTGCCGTCTTCGAATCTAAAGCCTACACGGTCAGCCTTGCCGGTTGCCGCGTTGAAGATAGCAAGGTTAGAGATCTGAATAGCTGCTTCTTTCTCTACGATGCCGCCTGGTTGGTTCAGGGCCGGAACCGGCTTCTGATGTTTCTTAACCAGGTTGATACCTTCAACAATGACCTTGCCGGAAGACAGGACATTTTTTACTTTACCGCGTTTACCTTTATCTTTACCGGTTAACACGATAACTTCGTCATCACGACGGATCTTCGCTGCCATGATTCGCTCCTTAGAGTACTTCTGGTGCCAGAGAGATAATTTTCATGAACTTCTCGTTACGAAGTTCACGAGTTACCGGCCCAAAAATACGCGTACCGATAGGTTGCTCGCTGTTATTGTTTAAAATAACGCATGCATTACCATCGAAGCGAATGACAGAACCGTCCGGGCGACGAACACCCTTCTTGGTGCGCACCACTACCGCCTTCAGCACATCACCTTTTTTGACCTTACCACGTGGAATTGCTTCCTTGATGGTGATCTTGATGATATCGCCGACGCCTGCGTAGCGACGGTGCGAGCCACCCAGAACCTTGATACACATTACGCGACGTGCACCGGAGTTGTCGGCGACGTTCAGCATAGTCTGTTCTTGGATCATTTTAGTGCTCCGCTAATGTCAACTACTACTGAGACCCGAAAATCAGGTCGTTAAAAAAGCCCCATATCGGGGGCGCGGCATTATAACACCGCTTAAACGATATGGGTAGAAAAAATAAACGGCTCATCGCTGAGCCGTTTATTCGTTGAGAATGCCTACTGTATTACAGAACAGCTTTCTCTACAACGCGAACCAGCGTCCAGGACTTAGTCTTGGACAGCGGACGGCATTCGCGGATTTCAACCACGTCACCAGTACCGCATTCGTTGTTCTCGTCATGTACGTGCAGTTTGGTCGTACGCTTAATGAATTTACCGTAGATCGGGTGTTTCACAAAACGTTCGATAGCAACAACAATGGATTTCTCCATTTTATCGCTAACAACGCGACCTTGCAGAGTACGGATTTTATCGGTCATTACGCACCCGCCTTCTCAGTCAGTAAAGTCTTAACGCGTGCGACATCACGACGCACTTGCTTCAACAGGTGAGACTGTTGCAGCTGGCCACTTGCAGCCTGCATACGCAGGTTGAACTGCTCACGCAGCAGATTCAGCAGCTCGGTGTTCAGCTCTTCAACACTCTTCTCACGCAGCTCTTTTGCTTTCATTACATCACCGTCTTAGTTACAAAGGTGGTTTTAATCGGCAGTTTCGCTGCTGCCAGCTTGAATGCTTCACGGGCCAGCTCTTCCGGTACGCCGTCCATTTCATACAGGACTTTACCCGGCTGAATCAAGGCAACCCAATACTCTACGTTACCTTTACCTTTACCCATACGCACTGCCAGCGGCTTTTCAGTGATCGGTTTGTCCGGGAATACACGGATCCAGATCTTACCTTGACGCTTAACTGCACGGGTCATAGCACGACGTGCTGCTTCGATCTGACGGGCAGTCAGACGACCACGGCCAACAGCTTTCAGACCGAAGCTGCCGAAGCTAACATCCGTACCCTGCGCCAGACCGCGGTTACGGCCTTTGTGCATTTTACGGAATTTTGTACGCTTTGGTTGTAACATCAGCGACGCTCCTTATTTACGGCCTTTACGCTGCTGCTTTTTAGGTTGCGCAGCCGGTTTTTCCGGTTGTTCAACAGCAGCCATACCACCCAGGATCTCGCCTTTGAAGATCCACACTTTAACGCCGATTACACCGTAAGTGGTGTGCGCTTCAGAGGTGTTGTAGTCGATGTCAGCACGCAGAGTGTGCAGAGGAACGCGACCTTCACGGTACCATTCGGTACGAGCGATTTCCGCGCCGCCCAGACGGCCGCTAACTTCAACTTTAATACCTTTAGCGCCCAGACGCATTGCGTTCTGTACAGCACGCTTCATAGCACGACGGAACATAACGCGACGTTCCAGCTGAGAAGTGATGCTGTCAGCAACTAATTTTGCGTCCAGTTCAGGCTTACGCACTTCGGCGATATTGATCTGAGCAGGAACGCCAGCAATATCCGCTACGACTTTGCGCAGTTTTTCTACGTCTTCGCCTTTCTTACCGATAACGATACCCGGGCGAGCAGTGTGAATGGTCACACGGATGCTCTTAGCCGGACGCTCGATAACGATACGAGATACAGACGCTTTAGCCAGTTCCTTAGTCAGGTACTGACGTACTTTAAAATCGCTGTCCAGGTTGTCAGCGAATTCTTTGGTGTTCGCAAACCAGGTTGAGTTCCATGGTTTTACAATACCCAGGCGAATACCATTAGGATGTACTTTCTGACCCATTGCTAGTCTCCAGAGTCTCAGCGATCGGACACAACCACAGTAATGTGGCTGGTGCGCTTCAGGATGCGATCTGCACGACCTTTTGCACGCGGCATAATGCGCTTCATGCTCGGGCCTTCGTCTACGAAAATTTTCGTAACTTTCAGATCGTCAATGTCAGCGCCATCGTTGTGTTCAGCGTTAGCAATGGCAGATTCCAGGACTTTCTTAACCAGTACAGCCGCTTTCTTATTGGTGTAGGTCAGAATATCAAGGGCCTGCGACACTTTCTTACCGCGAATCAGGTCTGCAACAAGGCGAACCTTCTGAGCAGAAGAACGAGCATGGCGATGTTGAGCTAAAGTTTCCATCTCTTCCTCCTACCTTATTTCTTCTTCGCTTTTTTATCAGCAGCGTGGCCGCGATAAGTACGAGTCGGTGCGAATTCACCCAGTTTGTGACCGACCATTTCGTCGGAAACAAATACCGGAACGTGCTGACGACCATTATGGACAGCGATGGTCAAACCGATCATGTTAGGAAAGATCGTTGAACGACGGGACCAAGTGCGCAGGGGCTTCTTGTCTCCGCTTTCCACCGCTTTCTCTACCTTCTTCAGCAAGTGCAGGTCAATAAAAGGACCTTTCTTGAGAGAACGTGGCATGGCTTATCCTCTAAAATTATTTGCTACGGCGACGTACGATGAATTTATCAGTACGCTTGTTGCTGCGGGTCTTCTTACCTTTGGTCTGAACGCCCCACGGAGTTACCGGGTGCTTACCAAAGTTACGACCTTCACCACCACCATGTGGGTGGTCGACTGGGTTCATCGCAGTACCGCGAACGGTAGGACGAACACCACGCCAGCGTGCAGCACCTGCTTTACCCAGAACGCGCAGCATATGCTCAGCATTGCCAACTTCGCCCAGAGTTGCACGGCAGTCTGCTTCGACTTTACGCATTTCACCAGAACGCAGACGCAGGGTGACATAAGCACCATCACGAGCAACGATCTGAACGTAAGTACCAGCGGAACGTGCCAGCTGACCGCCTTTACCTGGTTTCATTTCTACGTTATGAACGGTAGAACCAACCGGGATATTGCGCATCGGCAGGGTGTTACCTGCTTTGATTGCAGCATCAACGCCAGATTGAACCTGGTCGCCAGCTTTCAGGCCTTTAGGGGCCAGGATGTAACGGCGTTCACCGTCTTTGTACAGAACCAGCGCGATGTTCGCGGAGCGGTTCGGATCGTACTCAAGACGTTCAACAACTGCCGGGATACCGTCTTTGTTGCGTTTGAAGTCAACAATACGATAAGCCTGCTTGTGACCACCACCGATGTGACGAGTGGTGATGCGGCCATTGTTGTTACGACCACCGGATTTGCTGTTTTTTTCAACCAGCGGAGCAAAAGGTTTGCCCTTGTGCAGCTCTGGGTTGACCACTTTAACGACGTGGCGACGACCCGGAGATGTCGGTTTACATTTAACAACTGCCATTGTATTACTCCTCCGACTTACTCAGCGCCGCCGACGAAGTCCAGATTCTGGCCTTCCTTCAGGGTGACGTAAGCTTTTTTCCAGTCGCTACGACGACCGATACGCTGTCCGTGACGTTTAACTTTCCCTTTAACTACCAGGGTGTTAACGACTTCGACTTCGACTTCAAACAGTTTCTGCACAGCAGCTTTGATTTCTGCTTTGGTCGCGTCTTTAGCAACTTTGAGAACGATGGTGTTAGTTTTTTCCATCGCAGTAGACGCTTTTTCAGAAACGTGCGGTGCACGCAGCACCTTCAGCAGACGTTCTTCACGAATCATGCCAGCATCTCCTCAACTTGCTTAACAGCATCAGCAGTCATTACGACTTTGTCGAAGGCGATCAGGCTAACCGGGTCGATACCAGTTGCATCGCGTACGTCAACCTTGTGCAGGTTGCGCGCAGCCAGGAACAGGTTCTCGTCCAGCTCACCGGTGATGATCAGCACATCTTCCAGAGCCATGTCTTTCAGTTTCTGTGCCAGCAGCTTAGTTTTAGGCGCTTCTACAGAGAATGATTCGACAACGATCAGACGATCCTGACGTACCAGTTCGGACAGAATGCTTTTCAGCGCGCCGCGGTACATCTTTTTGTTAACTTTTTGACTGTGGTCCTGCGGGCGAGCAGCGAAGGTCACGCCACCTGAACGCCAGATCGGGCTCTTGATAGAACCTGAACGCGCACGGCCGGTACCTTTCTGGCGCCACGGCTTTTTGCCTGAACCAGTTACTTCAGCACGAGTCTTCTGAGCACGAGTACCCTGACGAGCACCAGCTGCATAAGCAACAACAACCTGGTGAACCAGCGCTTCGTTGAAATCACGACCGAAGGTAGTTTCGGAAACAGTCAGCGCGCTCTGCGCGTCTTTCAATACTAATTCCATTGCTATCCCCTTACGCCTTCACAGCTGGTTTAACGATCAGGTCGCAACCGGTCGCACCCGGAACACCACCTTTAACCAGCAGCAGGTTGCGCTCAGCGTCAACACGTACTACGTCCAGGCTCTGAACAGTGACACGTTCGTTGCCCAGCTGACCTGCCATTTTCTTGCCTTTGAACACTTTGCCCGGAGTCTGGTTCTGACCGATAGAACCCGGAACGCGGTGAGACAAGGAGTTACCGTGAGTCGCGTCCTGGGTACGGAAGTTCCAGCGCTTAACGGTACCAGCGAAACCTTTACCTTTAGAGGTACCGGTTACGTCAACTTTTTTAACGTCAGCAAACAGTTCAACGCTAATGTTCTGACCAACGGTGTATTCTTCACCATCTGCCAGACGGAACTCCCACAGGCCGCGGCCAGCTTCTACGCCAGCTTTAGCAAAGTGGCCAGCTTCCGGCTTAGTTACGCGGTTAGCTTTTTTAGCACCGGTGGTAACCTGAACAGCGCGATAGCCATCGTTAGCCAGATCTTTAACCTGAGTAACGCGGTTTGCTTCAACTTCGATAACGGTTACTGGGATAGATACGCCATCTTCAGTGAAGATGCGGGTCATACCCACTTTTTTACCGACTAAACCAATCATTGTATCAACCTCTCAATCGCTCGATGACCTGATTAACCCAGGCTGATCTGCACGTCTACACCGGCAGCCAGGTCCAGACGCATCAGAGCATCAACGGTTTTTTCAGTTGGCTCAACGATGTCAACCAGACGCTTGTGAGTACGGATCTCGTACTGATCACGCGCGTCTTTGTTGACGTGCGGGGAGATCAGAACGGTGAAACGCTCTTTGCGGGTCGGCAGCGGGATCGGACCACGAACCTGCGCACCAGTGCGCTTGGCAGTCTCGACGATTTCCGCGGTTGATTGATCGATCAGACGATGATCAAACGCTTTCAAACGGATACGGATTCTTTGGTTCTGCATGAGACCAGAGCTCCAATTATTTTATAGACGAAATAGTTACTCCTCAAACCCATTACGATTGATGGGAGAGTGTAACCGTTCTTACAGAGTTCCCCAATTGGGAACATTGTCTGGTATTGCTTTCGCAGTACCGGTGGCTCATATCGAACCGCTGTCAATATTAGACAAGCCCGCGCATTATACGTAAATCTCAGTCTTAAGCAAGTGCCGCGTAGAAATTAATCACTCGTTCACAAATGCAGGCCTCCTTCCACTCTGATTGTATGTCCTATGGTGCAACGCATTTTCCGTGGAAAAGAGAATCCATAACCCACATCCCGGACTTGTAGGGTCGCCAAGCTTACCCGAAGGTATACTTTTTACCAGATAAGGTTTGCCCATGTACATCGACCTCCCCTTTCTGCTGTTTTATGTTTCGCTATCAGGGTTGCTCTTAGTCCATGACCTACGTACCGGGTTGCTGCCCGACAAATTCACCTGCCCTCTTTTGTGGGGCGGTCTTATTTATCATCAGTGCTGCAGACCTGCACAGTTATCCGACGCGCTTTGGGGTGCCGTCGCAGGTTATGGGGTATTTGCGTTGTTCTACTGGGGGTATCGTTTGATATGCCGACAGGAAGGATTAGGCTTTGGTGATGTCAAATTTCTTGCCGCGCTAGGCGCATGGCATCGCTGGGAATCATTACCACTGTTGGTTTTACTTGCCGCGGGCATGGCATGCTGTCTCACTGGGATTTCCTGCGCCCGTTACGGGAGACAGGTACTAAAAAACCCGCTGCCTTTTGGGCCATATCTGGCGGCTGCGGGTTTTGTTGTTGGCTGGCTAAATCTGATACAGGGCGGTTAATCGCTGACCTTAATTTGCGATTGCAGATAGTTTTGCAACCCAAGTTTTCCAATCAGATCCAACTCCGTTTCGAGCCAATCGATATGCCCTTCTTCTTCGGTCAGGATCTCAATCATCATGTCCCGACTAACATAGTCATGAACGCTATCGGCATAAGCAATGGCTTCGCGTAAATCTTTCGCACCATCAAGCTCGAGCCGAAGATCTGATTGCAGCATCTCTTCAACATCTTCACCAATCCCCAACTTGCCTAGATCTTGTAAGTTTGGGAGACCTTCTAAGAATAAAATACGCTCAATGTATTTATCAGCGTGTTTCATCTCATCGATTGATTCATGGTACTCAACATCATTGAGGCGAGTCAGTCCCCAGTTTTTAAACATACGGGCATGGAGAAAATACTGGTTGATTGCGACAAGCTCATTTCCCAATAGTTTATTGAGATAATTTATGATTTTAACATCACCTTTCATTTTATAGTCCCTCCGCTTCCACTCTTAGAGCGTAGATGGGGCTACAGGGATGTCAAAAAAAAGAGTGTGACTTAGGCGATCTCTTTAAATTCTGGCATTTGAGTTAATTCATCCTGCATGACTTCACGGGCAGCACGAATGCACTTACCGCACTGATTTCCAACAGGAATAAACTTACGTAATTGCTGAAAGGACTGAGGATGAAACTGGCGAACAGCCTGACGAATTTTTTTATCACTTATCGCATTACACAAACAAACGTACATGATCGCTCCCGTTCAATTTCTGCGCAAAGTGTAAATGAGAATAGTTATGATTACAATAGCACAACGTTATTTACGCGATGGAAGAATGAACAAAAAATGCGAACAAATATGACAACGGTTAAATCACAGGTAGCAAAAAGGGCGCCTTAGCGCCCTTTTTAAGCTCAAAGCTAATTAATAAATAATTAGCTCATTACTTTAGCAACAACGCCCGCACCTACAGTACGGCCGCCTTCACGGATTGCGAAACGCAGACCGTCATCCATCGCGATTGGGTGGATCAGGGTAACAACCATTTTGATGTTGTCGCCCGGCATTACCATCTCAACGCCTTCTGGCAGTTCGATGGTACCAGTCACGTCAGTAGTACGGAAGTAGAACTGCGGACGGTAGCCTTTGAAGAACGGAGTATGACGGCCGCCTTCGTCTTTGGACAGGATATAAACTTCAGATTCGAACTTGGTGTGCGGCTTGATAGAGCCCGGCTTAGCCAGTACCTGACCACGTTCGATTTCTTCACGTTTGATACCACGCAGCAGAACACCAACGTTCTCACCAGCACGGCCTTCGT
>NZ_JANEWI010000054.1:0-22969 GCF_028069775.1 Citrobacter sp. Igbk 17
GATAAACATCACACTGTTTTTAATTTCAAAATCGCTAACAAAAGTTAATTAAGTATTAACTAACTCACAGAGTGTGTATTTTTACTCCTAAAGGATTAGTCTGAATTTAATCAGACATAAAAATCTAGACTGGTAGCAATGGAGACCATGCTACGTACTATGGACACCGTACATTTTTGTGAGCAAATAAACGTATCCGTACGCCTGATTCATTACTACATGACATGGCGTGACCGCGATCACATAAAAAATACACTCACCTTGTATACCGGTGTTTCACGTAATAGCGGACAACGTAGAACCGACGGTCAGCACCCAGAAAACCGGTGTAAGCCAGCCAAACTACAGCGTCAGCCGCAGCGCTTCATAACCAGCCCGACTTCCCATCGCCTGAGGATTCTTTCCTCCGATCAATGCCATAGAAAAAAGCTAAATACTTCCAAAAATTTATAAAAACATTCTAGCCAGATATTTAAACATTAATCGCAAATACGGACATATCGAATACTGACCATTTTTTGATGCTTATTCCGGCAAAAAAGAATGTGCCACAGATCCATTTTTCAAAAAATTGACTGGGTTTTTCGCGAGGGTAAATAAAATGTTATTTAGTATACAACTTCTCATAATATTAATATGTTTGTTTTATGGTGCCAGAAAGGGCGGTATCGCGCTGGGTTTGTTAGGCGGTATCGGCCTGGTTATTCTGGTTTTCGTGTTCCATCTCCAGCCGGGTAAACCCCCTGTCGATGTAATGCTGGTTATTATTGCCGTGGTGGCCGCATCTGCAACCTTACAAGCCTCTGGCGGTCTTGACGTTATGCTGCAAATTGCTGAAAAGCTGCTGCGTCGTAACCCAAAATACGTTTCTATCGTAGCACCGTTTGTGACCTGTACCCTGACTATCCTGTGCGGTACCGGCCACGTGGTGTACACCATTCTGCCGATCATTTATGACGTCGCCATTAAGAACAATATTCGCCCGGAACGTCCAATGGCGGCGAGTTCTATCGGTGCACAGATGGGGATTATCGCCAGCCCGGTTTCCGTAGCCGTTGTCTCGTTGGTTGCGATGCTGGGTAACGTGACATTTGAAGGCAAGCACCTCGAATTCCTCGACCTGCTCGGCATCACCATTCCATCTACCCTGCTGGGTATCCTGGCTATCGGTATTTTCAGCTGGTTCCGTGGTAAAGATCTGGATAAAGACGAAGAGTTCCAGAAGTTTATTTCCGTACCTGAAAACCATCACTATGTGTATGGCGACACGGCAACGCTGTTAGACAAAAAACTGCCGAAAAGTAACTGGCTTGCCATGTGGATCTTCCTCGCAGCCATCGCCGTTGTTGCCGTGCTCGGTGCCGTATCTGAACTGCGCCCTTCTTTTGGTGGCAAACCGCTGTCAATGGTACTGGTTATCCAGATGTTCATGCTGCTGACTGGCGCATTGATTATTATCTTAACCAAAACTAATCCCGCATCTATCTCAAAAAATGAAGTCTTCCGTTCAGGTATGATCGCGATTGTTGCGGTGTACGGTATTGCCTGGATGGCCGAAACCATGTTCGGTGCGCATATGTCTGAAATTCAGGGCGTACTGGGCGAGATGGTGAAAGAACATCCGTGGGCCTATGCGATCGTCCTGCTGTTAGTCTCCAAGTTTGTAAACTCTCAGGCTGCAGCGCTGGCCGCTATCGTTCCGGTCGCACTGGCTATCGGGGTTGATCCAGCGTACATCGTTGCTTCTGCTCCGGCATGTTACGGTTACTACATTCTGCCGACCTACCCGAGCGATCTGGCTGCTATTCAGTTTGACCGTTCAGGTACCACCCACATTGGCCGTTTCGTTATCAACCACAGCTTCATTCTGCCTGGTTTGATCGGCGTAAGCGTATCCTGTGTCTTTGGTTGGGTCTTCGCCGCAATGTACGGTTTCCTGTAAGCACACTTCGCGTGCCGTCCGCTATGGTGCGGCACGCCACCTTTAAGACGCAGAGAATTTTTAAATTCCTGATAAAAACGAAAAGGCTGGAAGCAAATGTCAAAAGTTGAATTCACTTACCAGGCGGCTTTCCCACTGGGGGAAGACAAAACTGAGTACTACCTGCTGACATCCGATCATGTCAGCGTCGGCGAGTTTGAAGGCGAGTCAATCCTGAAAGTAGCACCTGAAGCACTTACGCTACTGGCCCAGCAAGCCTTCCACGATGCCTCCTTCATGCTTCGCCCTGAACACCAACAGCAAGTCGCCTCCATACTCCATGATCCTGAAGCCAGCGAAAACGATAAATACGTTGCGCTGCAATTCCTGAGAAACTCCGAGATTGCCGCCAAAGGCGTATTGCCAACCTGTCAGGATACCGGCACGGCCATTATCATGGGCAAAAAAGGTCAACGTGTCTGGACCGGCGGCGGTGACGAAGCGGCACTCTCCAGAGGCGTATTTAATACCTATATTGAAGATAACCTGCGCTACTCTCAAAACGCGGCGCTGGATATGTACAAAGAAGTGAATACCGGCACTAACCTGCCTGCGCAAATCGACCTGTACAGCGTGGACGGCGACGAATATAAATTCCTGTGCGTGGCAAAAGGCGGCGGTTCTGCCAACAAAACCTATCTGTATCAGGAAACGAAAGCACTGCTGACTCCCGGCAAGCTGAAAAACTTCCTGGTTGAGAAAATGCGTACGCTGGGGACTGCAGCTTGCCCGCCATACCATATCGCATTTGTGATTGGTGGTACGTCAGCAGAAAGCACCCTCAAAACGGTGAAACTGGCCAGCACACACTACTATGATGCGCTGCCGACTGAAGGTAACGCTCACGGTCAGGCATTCCGCGATCTGCAACTGGAACAAGAGCTGCTGATCGAGGCCCAGAAACTCGGCCTCGGCGCCCAGTTTGGCGGGAAATATTTTGCTCACGACATCCGCGTGATTCGACTGCCTCGCCACGGCGCATCCTGCCCGGTAGGCATGGGCGTTTCCTGCTCCGCAGACCGTAATATTAAGGCCAAGATTAACCGCGAAGGTATCTGGATTGAAAAACTGGAACATAACCCAGGCCAGTACATCCCGGAATCTCTGCGCCAGGCCGGCGAAGGCGAAGTGGTTAAAGTTGACCTTAACCGTCCGATGAAAGAGATCCTTGCCCAGCTTTCTCAGTACCCGGTATCCACCCGTCTGTCGCTGAGCGGCACAATCATTGTGGGTCGCGACATCGCCCACGCGAAGCTGAAAGAACGTATCGAGTCCGGCGAAGGTCTGCCGCAGTACGTGAAAGATCACCCGATCTACTACGCAGGTCCGGCGAAAACGCCTGCGGGTTACCCGTCCGGTTCTTTGGGTCCAACCACTGCGGGTCGTATGGACTCCTATGTTGACCTGCTGCAGTCCCATGGCGGCAGCATGATCATGTTGGCGAAAGGTAACCGCAGCCAGCAAGTGACCGACGCCTGCCATAAACACGGCGGCTTCTACTTAGGTAGCATCGGGGGTCCGGCAGCTGTACTGGCGCAGCAGAGCATTAAGCATCTGGAATGCGTGGAATACCCGGAGCTGGGAATGGAAGCTATCTGGAAAATCGAAGTTGAAGATTTCCCTGCCTTCATCCTGGTCGATGACAAAGGCAACGATTTCTTCCAGCAAATCGTGAGCAAACAATGCGCTAACTGCGCGAAGTAACCTATTCGGCCCGGCACTGGACTGACACCAAATTTTTGGGGCCAGCCCAGTGATCCCCCCGGGCCAACTTTATCCCCCCATTAACTGGCGTTGAATTTTTGCCGTTCACAGTGAATAGTAATATTTTCCATTACTTGTGAATTCACCATGCTCCGCACACTGAATCCTGTAATACTGAACGCTGGCGCTATAGTGCTGACGCTGATCCTTATCTACACTGGCTTCTGCGCCACCGAGAAATTGACCTGGTTGATGGAAGTTACGCCGGTCATTATTGTTGTGCCAGTACTGCTCGCCACCATGAGGCGTTATCCGCTGACCCCCATGCTCTACACGCTCATCTTCTTTCATGCCATCATTTTGATGGTTGGCGGCATGTATACCTACGCCAAAGTCCCCATTGGTTTTGAAGTGCAGGCGTGGTTGGATCTCAGTCGCAACCCCTATGACAAACTGGGTCATTTTTTCCAGGGACTGGTGCCAGCGCTGACGGCAAGAGAGATTTTAGTCCGCGGCAATATTGTCCGCGGCCGCAAGATGTTAGCGTTTTTAGTCTGCTGCGTAGCACTGGCAATCAGCGCCACCTATGAGCTCATTGAATGGTGGGCGGCACTGGCGATGGGACAAGGCGCGGATGACTTCCTGGGTACGCAGGGCGATCCATGGGATACCCAGTCGGATATGTTCTGCGCCCTGCTCGGCGCGCTAACGACGGTGCTTGTACTGGCGCGAGTTCATTGTGCACAGCTGCGCCGCTACGGGCTGGTAAGCGCCAACTAAATATACATACTGCCGGATGTCGATAACGTTCATCCGGCAGACGCGAAATGGACCTTATCGATGCAACCAGGCCGGCAACCACTCGCCGTGTGCGTCAATCAGATCATCCACCAACGCATAAATCTCCTCAATCCCTAATACCGCAGCGGTATGCGGATCTATCATCGCCGCGTGATAAACACGATCGCGATTCTCCGTCAGAATAGCTTCCGTCAGCAGGGTTTGAACATTGATATTCGTTTGCATCATCGCCGCCAGATGAGACGGGAGAGCACCCACTTTTGTCGGCTGAATACCATTGGCATCAACCAAACAAGCCACCTCGACACAACAGCCCTGCGGCAGGTTATCGATCAAGTTGTCGTTACGAACATTGCCATACACCACGCTGGGTTCTCCGGTCCAGATAGCGTTCATGATTATGCTGGCATATTCCCTTGACGGTTTGATATCAATGCGCGCCGTCGTTTTGTACGCTTCCAGCTCTTTATGCCAGTTCGCTAGCTGCTCTACACAGCGCTTCGGATATTCATCCAGCGGAATCTTATAGCGCTCAATCAGATCTTCACGACCCGGTTTGATAAACCACGGCGTGTATTCAGCAAAGTGTTCCGACGACTCGGTGACGAAATACCCCAATTTTTTGAACATTTCATAACGCACAATGTTCTGGCAGCGAGTATTGCCGTGGATATTCGGTTTCGGGACCAGTCCTGTTTCATAAGCTGCCAGCAGTTCCGGATAGAGATCGACATAGGTCCCATCAGCCGTTTTACGCTCCAGTTGCAGATAAAACGCCATATGGTTGATCCCGGCGCTGCGATAGCGCAAAAAGGTAGGGTCGATATCCAAATCACGGGCCAGCTCCTCCGCCGTTCCCTGCACCGAATGACATAACCCAACCTGTTTAATATGCGGATAGCGTGCATACATTGCCCAGGTATTCATCGCCATGGGATTAACATAATTAAGCAGGGTGGCATGCGGGCAGACGTCAGTCATATCCTCACAAATCTGCCATAAATGTGGAATCGTACGCAGTGCGCGCATAATGCCACCAGGCCCCAACGTGTCGGCTATCGTTTGTTCCAGACCGTGGCGCTTACACACGGAAAAATCGGTCACGGTACACGGCTCGTAACCGCCGATCTGGAAAGCGACAATTACAAAATCGGCATCCTGCAATGCCGCTTTTTGATCGGTATAACAAGTGATCTGGCCGCAAGCGCCAGCCGAGTCCATCAGCTTACGCACCACAATATGCGACTCTTCCAGGCGGACGGCATCGATATCCATTAAAGCAATATGCGCGGATTTCAGCGCATCGCGGTGAAAGACATCTCCGAGAATATTCTTCACGAAAATCGTCGATCCCGCGCCGATAAAAGTAATTTTGGGTGCAGACATCATGACTCTCCTGAGCGTGGGGTGATGAACGTCATGGTGGCATGAGGATGCGAGAAAAACGTCCGGCTTCTGCACCGAGTACTCCCAAAAACTCAGTTCGCCTTTTCGCCCGGATGAAAACTGAGTTTCTGGGACAATTTTTACCAAAAAGCAGAGTATCCGGGTTCAAAAAAGCACACTACCCGGTAATGGTGACCTGATTTGCGCGCCGATTCGCAGTCTTATCCGCTGAAAAATGGCATGATTCTGAACAATCAGGAACTGGAGCTACCATGGCCACGCCGACAATCTCAGCGCTTCCCCCCGATCCGCACATGTGCAACAGCGATGAAAAACAAACCCGTAGCCCACTGTCGCTGTACTCGGAATATCAACGTCTCGATATCGAACTACGTGCGCCGCACGCCATGACCACCAGCCACTGGCATGGACAGGTGGAGGTTAACGTACCGTTCGACGGCGATGTGGAATACCTGATCAATAACGAAGTGGTGCAGATAAAACAGGGCCATATCACCCTGTTTTGGGCCTGTACGCCGCACCAGTTAATACGACCAGGTGCCTGCCAGAACATGGCTATCTTTAATTTACCCATGCACCTGTTTCTCTCCTGGCCGCTGGACCGTGAACTGATCAACCACGTCACTCATGGTATGGTCATCAAATCACAAGCCTCTCAGCAACTGAGCACCTTTGAAGTTCAGCGCTGGCAACAGGAGCTGAGCAGCCCGAACGAACAAATTCGCCAGCTTGCCATCGATGAAATTAGCCTGATGCTCAAGCGGTTTAGCCTCTCCGGCTGGCAGCCAATCCTGGTCAATAAAACCGCGGGCATGCACAAAAACAGCGTTTCACGTCACGCGCAGTTTTACGTGAGTCAAATGCTTAGTTTTATTGCCGACAACTACGATCAGGCGCTCACCATCAACGATGTTGCGGATCACGTGAAGCTCAACCCCAATTATGCGATGGGGATTTTCCAGCGCGTGATGCAACTCACCATGAAGCAGTACATTACCGCGATGCGTATCAACCACGTTCGCGCATTACTGAGCGACACCGACAAAACCATTCTGGACGTCGCCCTGACCGCCGGGTTTCGCTCCAGCAGTCGTTTTTACGATACTTTCAGCAAATTTGTCGGCATGTCACCACAGCAGTACCGCAAACTGAGCCAGCAACATCGACAATCGATGGCCGGTTAAGCGCCGGATGGCGCAAACACATGCCCACTGACAGCACTTCCCATCAGGCAATATCAGTATCAGCCAAAAAAATAATTCCCCTGTCGATAAACAGTGCCGAAAAACTGCCTTCGTTCAATACCAATTGATTGTTTATAAAGGAATAAAAACAAAATAAGCTCATTTCTCGACCACTTTACAGCCCAATTCGTCAGGATAATACTTGCCTGCGTCACATTCATACGGTGTGTCTGCAATCCATACATTGCAACCACTCCACTACCGGGTAAAAGATGATGAAAGTATTAATTGTTGAAAGTGAGTTTCTGCATCAGGACACCTGGGTTGGTAGCGCTGTCGAGCGTCTGGCTGATGCCTTAAGTCGCCAAAATGTTACCGTCATTAAGTCCACCTCATTCGACGATGGCTATGCCATCCTCGCGGCAAATGAAGCCATTGATTGCCTGATGTTCAGCTATCAAATGGAACAACAAGATGAACACCTGAATGTCAGGCAATTGATCGGCAAGCTCCACGAACGCCAGCAAAACGTCCCCGTTTTCCTGCTGGGCGATCGGGAAAAAGCCACTGCATCGCTGGATCGCGATCTGCTGGAGCTTGTCGATGAATTCGCCTGGATTCTCGAAGATACCGCTGACTTTATCGCCGGGCGCGCCGTTGCTGCGATGACCCGTTATCGCCAACAACTGTTACCGCCGCTGTTCAGCGCGCTGATGAAATACAGTGACATCCACGAATATTCCTGGGCAGCCCCTGGTCATCAGGGCGGCGTGGGATTTACTAAAACACCGGCCGGTCGTTTCTATCATGACTACTACGGTGAAAACCTATTCCGTAGCGACATGGGTATTGAACGCGCGTCACTGGGTTCGCTGCTTGACCATACTGGCGCGTTTGGTGAAAGCGAAAAATATGCCGCGCGTGTCTTCGGCGCTGACCGTTCATGGTCCGTGGTGGTCGGTACTTCTGGCTCTAACCGCACCATCATGCAGGCATGCATGACTGATAACGATGTGGTAGTGCTGGACCGTAACTGCCATAAATCCATTGAACAAGGGCTCATTCTTACCGGGGCAAAACCGGTGTACATGGTGCCAAGCCGCAACCGCTACGGCATTATCGGGCCTATCTACCCGCAGGAAATGCAACCTGAAACATTGCAGAAAAAAATCAGCGAAAGCCCGCTGACGAAAGACAAAATCGGACAGAAACCGTCATACAGCGTTGTAACCAACTGCACCTATGACGGCGTCTGCTACAACGCAAAAGAGGCGCAGGATCTGTTAGCCCAGACCAGCGATCGCATTCATTTCGATGAAGCCTGGTACGGCTATGCGCGTTTCAACCCGATTTATGCCGATCACTACGCTATGCGTGGTGCACCTGGCGACCATAGCGGCCCAACCGTTTTTGCCACCCACTCGACCCATAAGTTGCTGAATGCGCTCTCTCAGGCATCTTACATTCACGTCCGTGAAGGTCGTGGAGCGGTAAATTTCTCCCGCTTTAACCAGGCGTACATGATGCACGCCACCACGTCTCCGCTGTATGCCATCTGTGCATCAAACGATGTGGCAGTTTCCATGATGGACGGTAACAGTGGCCTGTCGCTCACCCAGGAAGTGATCGATGAAGCCGTCGATTTCCGTCAGGCGATGGCACGGTTGTACAAAGAATTCACGGCTGAGGGCGACTGGTTTTTCAAACCGTGGAACAAAGAGGTGGTTACCGATCCGCAAACCGGAAAAACCTATGACTTTGCGGATGCCCCCACTCAACTCCTGACGACCGATCAGAACTGCTGGGTAATGCGTCCTGGTGAATCCTGGCATGGGTTTAAAGACCTGCCAGATAACTGGAGCATGCTGGACCCCATTAAAGTCAGTATTCTGGCTCCAGGTATGGGTGATGATGGTGAACTGGAACAGACCGGTGTTCCGGCGGCGCTGGTTACCGCCTGGCTTGGCCGCCACGGCATCGTACCGACCCGTACCACCGACTTCCAGATTATGTTCTTGTTCTCTATGGGGATCACCCGTGGTAAATGGGGCACGCTGATTAACACGCTGTGCTCTTTCAAACATCACTACGATGCCAATACCCCGCTCTCACAGGTGATGCCGGAACTGGTAGAGGAACATCCTGACACTTACGCAAACATGGGTATTCACGATTTGGGCGACACCATGTTCGCCTGGCTGAAAGAAAATAACCCAGGTAGCCGACTCAATGCGGCCTACTCCGGCCTGCCTGTTGCTGAAATGACCCCGCGTGAAGCCTATAACGCGATAGTCAGCGATAACGTTGAGATGGTGGCTATTGAAAATCTGCCGGGCCGTATCGCAGCTAACTCCGTCATTCCTTACCCACCAGGAATTCCGATGCTGCTGTCCGGGGAAAACTTTGGCGATGCCAACAGCCCGCAGATTAGTTATCTACGTTCGTTGCAATCCTGGGATCATCATTTCCCTGGCTTTGAACATGAAACCGAAGGAACGGAAATTATTGACGGTGTGTATCACGTCATGTGCGTGAAAGCCTAATGTCGCTTTTTAGATAGTCTATTTTTTATAAGGTTGACGTGTGATGGTTGAGTAATTCCTGAGTATTGCTGCAAAACAATAACATTGTCATACCTTTTGCGCGGGACCACCCCGCGCTTTTTTTATACGCAAATAGTACGTTGCCACTTGCGTAAAAAATTATGTACATGCCAAGAAACCCTACAGATATTGTAATTACTAAAAATCACGCTATTTTATCGCTTGTCTTGATTCATCATACAATTTTTTTTAGCCGCTATTACTCAGCAGGTGTTGAGTTACGGTATTTGATATTCATATTCCGGGAGTTTGGGTATGAGGCTTTGCAGCAAAGAAGCTTGTGTTGTTGTATTAACGGAGAAAGATGTTTGGTTAAGGATTAACGGTAAAGAAGCCATCAGTTTAAAAGCTAACCACATGGCTCTGGTGGCGTGTGATAATAATATTATCGACTTCTCTTCACTTAATAACGCACTGGTCGTACATATCAGTCGCGATGTCATTAAAGACTATCTACGATTTTTAAATAAAGATCTTTCACAGATCCCTCTCTGGCAACGTAGCGCCAACCCAGTGATGACCGCCGTCTGCCTGACGCCGGATGTCTTTCGGGTTGCCGCTCAACACAGCGTAATGGAAACGCAAAACGAAGGCGAAAATGAGCGTACCCGCTCACTCCTGTTCACCGTATTATCGCGTTTTCTCGACAGCAAAAAGTTTATCTCCCTGCTTATGCATATGTTACGCAATCGCATCAGCGACAGCGTTTACCACATCATTGAGAGCGATATTCATAAAGACTGGAATTTAAGCATGGTCGCCAGTTGCTTATGTCTGAGTCCCAGTTTGTTAAAGAAAAAGCTCAAAAATGAAAATACAAGTTACAGTCAAATAATAACCACGTGTCGTATGCGTTATGCCGTCAATCAATTAATGATGGACGGGAAAAACATTTCACAGGTATCTCAGCTGTGCGGATATAACAGTACTTCATACTTTATCTCCGTATTCAAAGAGTTCTATGGAATGACGCCACTGCATTATGTCAGTCAACATCGGGAACCCTCCGCTGCCTGATTTTTGATCATTTAGCGATGAGCCATAATAATATCAGCATTGGCGATACCCCTGTTCCGCCATCATAAAATAGTCTTCTGAAGAGGTATGATGTGACGTCATTTATCCTTATCAGGAGTTAAAAAATATGTCGACGGATGCTGATGCTCACAAAGTGGGCTTAATCCCCGTCACCCTTATGGTGTCGGGGAATATTATGGGTTCCGGTGTATTCCTGCTACCCGCAAACCTGGCGTCAACTGGCGGGATTGCAATCTACGGATGGTTGGTCACTATTATCGGTGCCCTGGCACTGTCGATGGTGTACGCCAAAATGTCGTCCTTAGACTCCAGTCCCGGTGGTTCTTACGCTTATGCACGCCGCTGCTTCGGTCCCTTTTTAGGTTACCAGACTAACGTCCTGTACTGGTTGGCCTGCTGGATTGGTAACATCGCCATGGTCGTTATTGGTGTGGGTTACCTGAGCTATTTCTTCCCCATTTTAAAAGATCCGCTGGTCCTGACGCTCACTTGTGTCGTTGTACTGTGGATCTTCGTCTTGCTGAATATTGTCGGTCCAAAAATGATCACTCGCGTGCAGGCCGTTGCGACGGTACTGGCGCTGGTACCGATCGTCGGGATTGCCGTCTTCGGCTGGTTCTGGTTCCGCGGTGAAACCTATATGGCAGCCTGGAACGTCAGCGGAATGAATACCTTCGGCGCAATCCAAAGCACCTTAAACGTAACCTTATGGTCGTTCATTGGGGTTGAAAGCGCCTCTGTTGCCGCCGGTGTGGTTAAAAACCCGAAACGTAACGTCCCTATTGCCACCATTGGCGGGGTGCTGATTGCCGCCGTCTGCTACGTTCTCTCAACCACGGCGATTATGGGTATGATCCCTAACGCTGCGCTGCGCGTGTCAGCCTCACCGTTTGGTGATGCTGCACGAATGGCACTGGGCGATACCGCTGGGGCCATTGTCTCCTTCTGCGCCGCGGCCGGATGCCTCGGCTCACTGGGTGGTTGGACGTTGCTTGCCGGCCAGACCGCAAAAGCGGCAGCCGATGACGGCTTGTTCCCACCGATCTTTGCCCGCGTGAACAAAGCGGGAACACCGGTTGCCGGATTAATTATCGTCGGGATCCTGATGACCCTCTTCCAGTTCAGCAGTATGTCGCCAAACGCCGCAAAAGAATTTGGTCTGGTCTCTTCCGTCTCAGTCATCTTCACGCTGGTACCGTATCTGTACACCTGTGCCGCTTTGCTGCTGCTGGGCCACGGTCACTTTGGTAAAGCGCGTCCGATGTACTTACTGGTGACCTTCGTGGCATTTGTCTACTGCATCTGGGCAGTGGTGGGTTCTGGTGCCAAAGAAGTGATGTGGTCGTTCGTGATGTTGATGGTCATCACCGCGCTGTATGCGCTCAATTACAACCGGATCCATAAAAACCCGTATCCTCTGGATGCCCCGACCAACAATAATTAATGCCTGTAAGCGTCGTTGCCCGATGACATAAGCGCATCGGGCCTACGCATCACACACCCCACCAGTACCTGCTAACATTAAGAACTTAATGTTGGCTTAATTTTACTTTGAGAGGATCCGCTCCACTTAGTCGATGGAACCCCCTTAATGTTAAAGCTCCTGTTTAAAAGACCGACTCTCGGGCAAATCAGCTGGCTATTGCTGATCTCATTTTATCTTGCGACCTTCCTGAACATCGCGTTCTACAAACAGGTACTGCAAGACCTTCCGCTGGATTCACTGCGCAACATCCTGGTGTTCTTATCGATGCCGGTTGTCGCGTTCAGCGTCATGAATATCGTGCTCACGCTGGCCTCTTTCCTGTGGCTTAACCGCCTGGTCGCGTGCATCTTCATTTTGGTCGGGGCGTCCGCCCAGTATTTCATCATGACCTACGGCATCATCATCGACCGCTCGATGATCGCCAACATGATGGATACCACACCGGCTGAAACCTTCGCCCTCATGACACCGCAAATGCTCCTGACGCTGGGACTGAGCGGCATTCTGGCCGCCATCGTTGCCTGCTGGGTAAGAATCAAACCCATTACGCCTGCGCTGCGCAGCGTGTTGTATCGTGCTGCGAATATCCTGATATCGGCACTGCTTATCGTGCTGGTCGCCGCCTTCTTCTATAAAGATTACGCGTCGCTGTTTCGTAATAACAAAGAGCTGGTTAAGTCCCTCAGCCCGTCCAACAGCATCGTGGCAACGTCATCCTGGTATTCACACCAGAGGCTGGCCAACCTGCCGCTGGTACGTATTGGCGAAGATGCGCATCGCAATCCAGAAATGGTGAAAGGAAAACGTAAGAACCTCACTATTGTGGTGCTCGGTGAAACGTCACGCGGCGACAACTTCTCTCTGTCCGGTTATTCACGTCAGACCAATCCGTTGCTGGAAAAAGATGATGTCGTTTATTTCCCGCGTACAACATCCTGCGGTACAGCGACAGCTGTTTCCGTACCCTGCATGTTCTCCGACATGCCACGAGCGCACTACGATGAAGAGCTGGCCCACCATCAGGAAGGCGTACTCGATATCATCCAGCGGGCGGGAATTAATGTTCTGTGGAATGATAACGACGGCGGCTGTAAAGGTGCCTGTGACCGTGTACCGCATCAGGATATGACTGCACTGAACCTACCAGGACAGTGTATTAACGGTGAATGCTATGATGAAGTTCTGTTCCACGGGCTGGAAGAGTACATTAATAACCTGAAGGGCGACGGCGTGATCGTGCTGCACACCATCGGTAGCCATGGTCCAACCTATTACAACCGTTATCCGCCACAGTTTAAGAAATTTACCCCAACCTGCGATACCAACGAAATTCAAACTTGTTCGCAGCAACAACTGGTGAATACCTACGACAATACCATCCTGTACATTGACTATATTGTTGATAAAGCGATCAATATACTGAAAGCGCATCAGGACAATTTCACCACCAGTCTGGTTTATCTTTCCGATCACGGTGAATCCTTAGGAGAAAACGGCGTCTACTTGCACGGTCTGCCATATTCGATTGCACCTGACACACAAAAACATGTACCGATGCTGTTGTGGCTTTCAGAGGACTATCAGCAACGCTACCAGATTTCTCAAACATGTTTGCAGAAACGGGCCAGCTCAGAAGATTTCTCACAGGATAATCTGTTCTCAACCCTGCTGGGATTAACGGGCGTACAAACCAAGTATTACCAGTCAGCAGATGATATTCTGCACCCATGCAAGGGAGGCTAACCGAATGAAAATTCTGATTGTTGAAGACGATACGCTGTTACTACAGGGGCTGATACTTGCCGCACAAACGGAAGGCTACGCCTGCGATGGCGTGTCAACGGCCCGTGCCGCCGAGCATTGCCTGGAAACGGGGCATTACAGTCTTGTCGTTCTGGATTTAGGTTTACCGGATGAGGATGGCCTGCATTTTCTGACCCGCATCAGGCAGAAAAAATATACTGTTCCGGTGCTGATCCTGACCGCCCGCGACACCGTGAAAGACCGCATCACCGGGCTGGATGTCGGTGCGGATGACTATCTGGTCAAACCGTTCGCGCTGGAAGAACTGCATGCCCGCATTCGGGCGCTGCTACGTCGGCACAACAATCAGGGTGAAAGTGAGATTATCATTGGCAACCTGACATTGAATATCGGCCGCCGCCAGGTGTGGATGGATGGACAAGAAATTGTCTTAACGCCCAAAGAGTACGCGCTATTGTCGCGGCTGATGCTCAAAGCGGGGAGCCCGGTACACCGGGAAATTCTGTATAACGACATCTACAGCTGGGATAACGAGCCGTCGACCAATACGCTGGAAGTCCACATCCACAACCTGCGCGATAAAGTGGGAAAATCACGCATTCGCACGGTTCGAGGTTTTGGCTACATGCTGGCCGCTACTGAGGAAAGCTAAGTGAATTTGATGCGTTTTCTAAAACAACCGCTCCCGCTTCGCCAGCGTTTAATGCTGACGATCGGCCTGATTCTACTGGTCTTCCAGCTGATTAGCACCTTCTGGTTGTGGCACGAAAGCACCGAGCAAATACAGCTGTTCGAACAGGCATTACGCGAAAACCGTAACAACGATCGCCATATCATGCATGAGATCCGGGAGGCTATCGCCAGCCTGATCGTCCCCGGCATTTTTATGGTCAGCCTGACGCTCATTATTTGCTATCAGGCGGTGCGGCGCATTACCCGTCCTCTTGCCGATCTCCAACAGGAGTTAGAAACTCGCACAGCGGATAATCTGGCTCCCATTAATATCCGTAGCTCCACCATTGAGATACAGGCGGTAGTGACGGCGCTCAATCATCTGGTCACGCGGCTAACAACCACTATCGACAACGAGCGTCTGTTTACTGCCGACGTTGCCCATGAGCTACGAACGCCACTATCCGGCGTTCGTCTGCATCTGGAATTGCTCTCAAAAACCCACAATGTTGACGTTACGCCGCTCATCACCCGTCTCGACCAAATGATGGACAGCGTGTCGCAGCTGTTGCAACTCGCCCGTGTGGGTCAGTCGTTTTCGGCCGGAAATTACCAGCATGTTAAGCTGCTGGAGGACGTCATACTGCCCTCCTACGATGAGCTCAGCACCATGCTGGACCAGCGACAACAAACGTTGCTCCTACCGGCAAGTGCAGAGGATGTCATCGTACGCGGTGACGCTACGCTGTTGCGGATGTTGTTGCGAAATCTGGTAGAAAACGCCCACCGTTACAGCCCGGAAGGTACCAACATTACGATTGACCTTAACGCGGAACAAAATGCAATTATGGCCGTCGAGGATGAGGGGCCAGGCATTGATGAAAGTAAATGCGGGGAGTTAAGCAAAGCGTTTGTACGCATGGACAGCCGTTTCGGCGGCATTGGGCTGGGATTGAGTATTGTCAGTCGAATTACCCAACTTCATCGCGGGCAGTTCTTTTTACAAAACCGCCCAGGAGCCAGTGGTACTCGCGCCTGGGTGGTACTGGAGAAAGATCAGTAAGAGCTCACCCACACGTACAAAAAGCTGCTCACAATCAGTACGCTGCATACGGTGGTCAAACTTTCATAAATACGGGTTTTCATGACACTCTCCTCCGATAATCTGGAGGAGAGTTTGCCTTACGGAGATTAAGCCAACCTTAAGGCCGCGCGCCGGATGGCGGCTGACGCCTTATCCGGCCTACAAAGTACAATGCTACCCATAGACCTGATAAACGTAGTGCCGACAGGCAATAACACGAATACTCTGGCTATGCGCCGGATGGCGGCTGACGCCTTATCCGGCCTACAAAGTACAATGCTACCCATAGACCTGATAAACGTAGTGCCGACAGGCAATAACACGAATACTCTGGCTATGCGCCGGATGGCGGCTGACGTCTTATCCGGCCTACAAAGCACAATGCTACCCGTCGGCCTGATAAACGTAGTGCCGACAGGCAATGACTCGAATACTCTGGCTATGCGCCGGATGGCGGCTGACGCCTTATCCGGCCTACAAAGTACAATGCTACCCGTCGGCCTGATGAACGTAGTGCCGACAGGCAATGACTCGAATACTCTGGCTATGCGCCGGATGGCGGCTGACGCCTTATCCGGCCTACAAAGCACAATGCTACCCGTAGGCCTGATAAACGTAGTGCCATCAGGCAATGACATCATTACTCATCAATACGCGGATGCTGCTGGACCAGGCGCGAACGCTTAACCTGTAGCTCAGCAATTTCCTGATCGATGTCTTCGATTTTTTGCTCAATGTTATCGTAGTGCTCACCGAGAATTTCTTTCGCTTCCTGAATATCCGAAGCGGCAGGTGTCGCCCCTTTCAGCGGCTGATTGGCGGTCTCTTTCATGGTCACACCGGTAATTAAACCAATCACCGCAATCACCATCAGATAGTAAGCAGGCATCATCAGATTCTGCGAACTTTCCACCAGCCAGGCGGCCAGCGTCGGCGTCAGACCTGCAACCAGTACCGAGATGTTAAACGCGGCGGCCAGCGCACTGTAACGAATATGCGTCGGGAACATCGCCGGTAACGTTGATGCCATTACCCCGGTGAAGCAGTTGAGGATCACCGCCAGCATCAGCAACCCAGCGAAAATCAGCCCAATGACATTGCTGTTAATCAGAATAAATGCCGGGATTGCCAGCACAAACAGCGCAATACTGCCCATGATCACAAATGGACGACGCCCGAAACGGTCACTCAGCAGGCCCATCACCGGCTGCACAAACAGCATACCAATCATAATGGCGATAATAATCAGCACACCGTGATCTTCAGAGTAGTGCAGGTTATGCGACAGGTAGCTCGGCATATAGGTGAGCAGCATGTAGTAGGTGACGTTGGTCGCAATCACCAGACCGATGCACGCCAGCAGGCTGCGCCAGTGTTTAGTCGCAATTTCTTTAAACGAAATCTTCGGTCCTTCCTGCAGACCCTGACGATCACCCTGCTCCAGCTTGTCGACATGCTGTTGAAATGCAGGCGTTTCTTCCAGAGCATGACGCAGATACAGACCAATCAACCCTAACGGTAGTGCCAGGAAGAACGGAATACGCCAACCCCATTCAAGGAAGTTGTCTTCACCGACGACAGTCGAGATCAAGACGACTACACCGGCACCCAGCACAAACCCGGCAATAGAGCCGAAGTCCAGCCAACTGCCCATAAATCCACGCTTACGATCCGGGGAATACTCTGCGACAAAAATCGACGCGCCGGTATACTCCCCACCGACCGAAAAGCCCTGTGCCATCTTACACAGCAACAGCAGGATCGGTGCCCAGATACCAATAGACGCATACGAAGGGATCAACCCAATACAGAAGGTACTGATCGACATAATCACAATCGTGATAGCCAGGATCTTTTGGCGACCGTATTTATCGCCGAGCATACCGAAGAACAATCCGCCAAGCGGTCGAATCAGAAAGGGAACGGAGAAAGTAGCGAGTGCAGCAACCATCTGCACGCTGGGGTCAGCCCCCGGGAAGAACACTTTACCTAATGCGTAAGCAACAAACCCATAAACACCAAAATCAAACCACTCCATTGCATTACCGAGTGACGCTGCGGTAATGGCTTTTCGCAGTTTTCCGTCATCAATAATGGTGACGTCGCGAAGCGTAATTGGCTTTATTTTTTTCCTTTTTAGCATACCAGTCCTCATAGACTTAGCCCTGTCGCGCTACAGATCGAGTCTCCCAACGCCGTATGCGCTAAGGTCATCGCCGAGCGGGGATTGCACAGGCGCAATCCCTGTAACAAGCGTAGCAGGTTTACTTACACTGACTGATAATGAGCAGTACAACCGAACCTGTTGACGCCTGATTGGGCGGTTAATGACCTCTTTACCCTAACAGTGTTTAAATGTGTGATCAACTTCACACATAGTTTTTCATTTCGTCAACCTGCGTAAATAAGGTCATTCTCAGTCAGCTTTTTTACATGAAATGCTTGCGATTTATAGGCAATTAATTACAAGAATAAATCGCTTGGTTTCATCAACAATCACGGAAGTCACTATTATTCTGCTAGCAAAAAATTCACCTAATCCCTTCACAAAAAGATCACAGCTTTTTTAATAATCATGGCGCTTAAGAGTTTTTGCTCGGAATATGTGATGAAGATAACTAAAACATCGTTTTATTTTGATTGAATCAACGTTCCCATGAATGCAAACTAATTCCAGACGCAATATCCCTGGGAGCAGCAACACGCTCAACGTATGCCGCGTTAGATTTTATAAAACAAAGAGATAGCCGTTTTCTCTGTTAAAACTCACAAGTAACCTTTTGAATTTAAATAATTTTTACTTTCTTGCGCGTTTATAACCTGCGACAAGACATGAGGACGTTTATGAAAATTAAAGCCACGATTGAACGCATCCCCGGCGGAATGATGTTGATTCCTCTGTTATTAGGCGCAGTGTTAAATACGTTAGCTCCGGATACGGGCGCGTATTTCGGTTCATTTACCAAAGGTATGATCAGCGGGACAGTTCCGATTCTGGCAGTGTGGTTTTTTTGTATCGGTGCATCAATTGATTTGCGAGCAACCGGTACGGTATTACGCAAGTCAGGTACATTGGTATTAACCAAAATAGCCGTAGCCTGGGCAGTGGCAATGATTGCCGCTTCATTTATTCCTGATACTGGCATTCAAACCGGGTTCTTTGCAGGTCTTTCCGTACTGGCAATTGTCTCAGCAATGGACATGACCAACGGGGGTTTGTACGCCAGCCTGATGAACCAGTATGGTACGAAAGAAGAGTCTGGCGCATTTGTTTTGATGTCTCTGGAGTCCGGTCCGTTAATGACCATGGTCATTCTGGGTTCTGCCGGCCTGGCCTCCTTTGAGCCACACCATTTCATCGGCGCGGTCCTGCCGTTCCTGATTGGCTTTACACTGGGCAACCTGGATCACGACCTGCGAGCCTTCTTTAGCAAAGCGACACCGGTACTGATTCCATTCTTCGGCTTCGCACTGGGTAACACCATTAACCTGAGCGTCATCGTTGATACCGGCCTGCTGGGTATCCTGCTGGGTGTGGCCGTCATCGTTATCACCGGTATCCCGCTGATTATTGCTGACCGCGTCATTGGTGGCGGGAACGGTACGGCAGGTGTCGCCGCCTCTTCTGCAGCTGGCGCTGCAGTGGCGAACCCAGTCATCATCGCCCAGATTAACCCGGCATTTGAACCGGTTGCCGCTTCGGCAACGGCTCTGGTCGCTGCCAGCGTGATAGTGACTGCGATTCTGGTGCCAATTATCACGGCACTGTACGCCAAACGTTTTAACAAGGAACGTGTTGCCAACAATACGGCAGCCACCCCGGCAGACTCTCTGCACCACTAAGTCGGGCTACACATCATTCGCCGTCCCTGCTCAGTGATTCAGAGAGGGACGGTGCAAAAATCTCCTCAACCATCGCATCAACCAGTCGCTTTGCCGAACACAGTCTCGGCATCCCCAACGCCACATTCTGCCAACGCTGCGTCACCGACCAGCTCACCGGATGGCGCTGTGCATCACACCAGTCACCCAGCCAACTCAGCAGATCGTTATGTTCGCTCGAACCCCCAACTGCAGGTGAACTCAGCCATTGATGGTAATAATGGCGCGTAGTAGGTGCCGCATTCACGCTGTGTGCCAGTGTCTGGGCAGCCATCGTGCGTAAATTGTCTTTTAGCATCGACACAACATCGGCATTCGCCAGCCGACAGGCATCACCAAAGGCACCCCAGCGCAGCTCCTCTAGCGCAACAAAGCAGCGTCCGGGTAATGACCAGCCGTCATACGCCCCAGCCCGCCAGCGAGTAAAAATCTGTTCACTGTGTTCGCCTGCCTGCACGGTCAGCCCACGTTGCGTCAGCGCTTTCTCTTTATATGCACTACGTTGGGCAAACCCGTCAGCCAGTGAAATTAATTGCTGCATCACGCCGGGAGTTGATTGTCCGCGTGGCTGTTCAGTTTGTTGTAAGAGCACCAGTCGCTCGGCAATACGTACCAGCGCCAGGTGGCCAGGATCGATAGTGCCAGCCAGCTTTTCCACCAGCTTAAGGCGCATCACCAGGTGTTCGCTGGATACCCCTGCCATCACCCACGCCCGCAGCTGCGTCTGGGATAACACTTCCTGCGTCAGGCGCGCACGCAACCGCTGCTGCTGCAGAAAACCGCCGGAACGTTTGGTTTCATCTCCCTGAACCAGATCGACCATAAACTTCGGGTAGACGCACTCCAGCGTCCGCCCAGGGCCTTCCAGTAACACGTTAGTCATGTATGCTCGGTTGCAAAAAGGGTGTGGATATCGTCACGCAGCAAGCGGGAATCTTCATAAATCCATGCCGCCGTCGTAATACGATGCTGCAATTGTTCATTCATTGCGTTCACCGCCGATTCATTTTGCTGGCGCAGAGTCAGACTCTCGCGCAGGCTCGCCTGCAATTGTGTCAGACACAGTGAAAAATCAGCAAAAAACGTGGCCATGCCTGCCGTAACGGAAATATCGACCTGAGCAACTAAAGCTTTACGAATTTGTTGGCAAAACTGAGTGACATAATGGACAAGGTTCTTGTGCAACGCGCCCATATCAATGAGATAACGCGTTTTTGTTTCGACGTAATCATTCCATCCCCAGTTTGGTTGATTCAACCAACGTGAGAACGTGTCACGTACAACACCGCCGGTAGACGGGGCATTATCCGCCGGGATATCCTGTTCAATAGCCTCGTTAAACAACTGACGTGTATTGAAATTAAACATCGACGCATGAAAGGCTGGAAAACGGATCCGCGCCCGAAATCCGGCATGGTTCAGATCCTCTTTCACCCGTTGTTCAATAGGCCGCATAGCATCATTCAGCGCCCGGGATAACGTCGATTCGAGCTCCTCAAAACGCAGCGCCAGGTCCCGACTGATACTCTCCTGCGCCGCCAGCAGAACAACCTCACAGGAGGAGCGAATTTTATCTAACACAATTTTCGCTTGCCCCTCGTCATGCAATACCAGCATATCACCGGCCATTTCCGCCGTCGCAATGGCAGCGCCCATGCCATGTTGTGACATCATCAGCACGTTTTCTTTAACAAAGAACGTATTAATACCGCACAGAATCTCGGTCTGCTGCTGATTGAGATAGCCGGCAGCAGCCTCCAGTGCCAGTTCAACCTCGTGACTGACCTCATCACCCACCCGCGCCTGGCTTATCTGCAACTGTTGCATGTCATCTTCAATATGCGCGATGTTCATCCGCAACTGCTCATAGGCTACGGTTAAGCCGTGAGCGCGAAATTCCAGATATTCGTGTGCGCTTTGCGAATAGTTCAATAGCTTGTGTGATGCCGAGCGGAGCGCGTACAGTGAAGCATTAGCATAGGCTGCATGGATCACTTTCTGAATCGGTTGTTCAAACAGTGAGTCTTCCCAAAGCAGATCGGCGGCATGGCGAATATGTTCTTTATCATCAAGATCGGTGGTACGCCAGCGCCTGCCGAGTGCCGCTTCGGCAAAGTCCTGGACCCAGCGCTGCTCCTGATGATCCGGCAAACGCCCATTGTTCACGAGTTCATGACGTGCCCTGTTGGCCAAATATCCCCACATTGAGGAGACCGGATAAATACGTTCAGGCGTAATACCGCCTTTCATCAACGTGCCGGAAATTAACGCCCGCACCTGCTCTTCATCATCGCTGTTACGGTCTTTCTGATCGAATTTGTTAACCAGCGCGTACAGCGGCACTGATTTCCCGACCGCCATAATGGCCTGACGGACTTCCTCATCCGAAATCGACTTCAGTTGGGTATAATCCATCACCGCCAGTACCGCTGATGCCCGGGCCAGCTGTTCATTGAGCATCTGTTGTAAGTGTGGTTGCCCGGCCTCATTCGGCCCGGGAGTATCCAGCAGCGTCAATTGTCCCGGATAACTTGCCAGCCCGGCCAGATGCACGAACTCAACTTCAATAACCGGAATATGCTCAATTGCAGCATAGGCGGCAAACGGAAACTCCACCTCCAGCGCTTTAGACAAACGCACCAGATCGTTCAGGCTCTTGAGAAAATGGAAAATGGGTTGTGCGCCAAGATAATACCGTTCAAATGCCACGCCATTTTCAATATGTTGAAGCAGGGCATTCATATCCTTATCTATTTCCAGCGTCTGAGCCAGACGCTGGCGGTCGCATTCCCGCACGCGCTGCTGTAATACTTTCATTAAGGCGTCAATTGGCGCGACATGCGAAAAATGCAGCACCGGCTCTTTCTGTCCCGGTGTATGGCGGATAAGGGTCGGTAACGCCGTCATCGGGCGATTACGATTAGGTAAAACCTCGGTTCCGACAATCGCGTTAATCGTCGTCGACTTTCCCGCCTTCATCGTACCGACAATAGCCAGAACCATTTCCAGACGGGTAATCTTTCGCAGTTCATTGTTGAGCGTTGCCTGCTGGACATCCATGCCACGAGCGCTGAAATGCAGGGGCTGAACAACCTGTCCGCTATGCTCTCCTTTTTTCAACATGACATCATTCGCCGAGGTCATTGGCAATTTTTGCAATTGCCTGAGATGTTCAAGAGAGAGCATCAGTAAGCGTTCAGCTTCCTGACTTAATTCATAAATTGTCTGTGTGTACATGGAAAATCTTTCCTTAACGCAAATAGCATTACTTTTATTTAGCCAAATCGTTTTATTTATAGATCTTCGGCTTTTATAATTACGTGTGGAAATAATTAAAATTAAAACAACCAGCTGATATTATTA
>NZ_JANEWI010000055.1:0-22841 GCF_028069775.1 Citrobacter sp. Igbk 17
GTATAAAAAATAGGGTTTTTTCAGATAAATGTAAACATTATGAAGATTCTATATTTCCTGAAACAAAAAATATTTTTGAGCTATCTAAAAATGGAAATTATTGGAATGTTGAAATTATAGAGCAGAGAGGGAAAGATATTGCTAGAAAAGCACCATCTATATGGCCACTGTCTTTTTGCTAATATGATATGATGCATTAATAGCCCTCGATAGAGGGCTATTGCATTTTTATAAGACAGTTACCAAGTCCTTTAAATTTCTATAGTTCCTTAAGGCCGCAATCCCATCTTCAACATGTGCGGCCCAGGCTCTGACCATTTCTTTTTGATCTAACTGTGGATAAAGCATCTTCAACACGAGTTCAGTTGTATGCATTGTTTCGCCAAGCCAGGTAATCTTATCAAGCACAAGTTGACCGTCTAACTTCCTATTATCATTCTCTGGTAAAAAGAGAAATTCACTTTCTACAGAGCGAAAAAATGCAATACGAGCGGCTACGTTTGGAGTAACTCCTGTAAATCCTTTTAGCCTTTTGAGCTGCTCTTCAGTCTGGCGAGTAAGCTGCATTCGATTCGGGAGCATTAAATTGTCTCCTTAGTAAGTTGCCAAAAATATCCTGGTTTCAATGCTGATGATTTGGTATGTGCATTAAATACGATCTCATAAGCATGAGAGATATCATCACGCAATTGGTCCACAAAGTAGCGCTCATCTACTTCTGTATCAGTAGACAGTAGTACAACCTGGTGGCTGGCAAATGGGAAATAGTGATTAATTAACTTATCTCTGTGCTGAGAGTCTAATCGTCCTAATGGTGTGTCAATAATCACAGGTAAATCACGGCCGGAGGTTTTGGCTAATGCTTCAAGAATTGCAATAGCATAAATTTGTTTCTCACCAGCTGAAAGCAGCTTACGATTTATCACATTACCTTTTTCATCAATGAGTTCGACATCAAATGTTTCTGGATTAATATGCGCATTGAGCTGTAAATCTTCTTTACGAGCCAGTTTTCGATAAGCTACTTCGAAATTCGTAGATAGTGTTTTTACACGTGCTTGAGTTAAAACTTCACTGTAGCGATCGAGCAAGCTAATCGTTTCTTGAGCATTATTAAATGCGCTGTTAAAACTATGCTGATTGCGGGCACTATCATGTGCTTTTTGCACTTGACGCACGCACTCTAACTGTTGTTGTTTGGTCCGCTTCGCATCTTCAAGTAAAGCACGATATTCTTGCTTCTTCAGTTCACGTTGTTTATCAAGCTCACGAATTTTATCAAATATATCAAGAAGCTGATCATCCTCTGGTGCTCGAGCAATATTGGCTGCAGCCTGCTCCAGTTGTTCTTCAATTTCAACTAATTGATTACGATAAAGATCAAAACGCTGCCAGGCTTTTTTACTGTCTTGCTCGATAGCTTGCTGAAGCATGCCTGCTTCACGTTCTGATATGTCGAAAAGCAGTTCACCCTTTGGTTTGGTTGCAAGATAATCTTTCAAATTATCCTCAATTGCTTCTGCAGCTATTTTCCCAGAAGTGCTGGAACGGAACGCTATATCGTTTTTAAGCTGAGTTAGGAATTGACCAAGCTCACTTTCAAAGTTTCTGGCTTGCTTGATTTGTGTTTCTGTTGAGATCTGCTCGAGCAATCGTGTTAACGTTTTTGGAGCCAATGCATAAGGTAATGAACCATCACATTCATGACGTAACGCTTTTTCAAGACGGTCTTTTTCTTTCAACAGCGTTTCGACTTTTTGCTTTTCCTGAGCTTTGGTTTGAGCAAACGCTCCACCCTGAGCATTGAGTAGGCCTTCATAGCGAATAATCTCTTTAGATAACAGATCGATTCGTATCTTTGAAAAATCTGCTTTCTCAAGCAGTTGTTCAGTTTGGAATGCGTACTCTTTTATTTGTTTTTCCAGTACAGCAAGTTGCTGCTGCTGTGTAGCTGCAAGTTGGCTCGATTGCTGACGTTTAATAAAAATCATTAAGTCATTACGTAATTTGGCAATCAAATCCAAACCTAATAGACGACGAACTGCGGTTTTCAAAATATTACCCGACTCGTCCTCTGCAAGTTCGGCAATTTTTTCACCATCAAAGAAAAATAAATCAGCAATACCATGAGGGATGAGTTCATTGAGAAAACCCTGGCATTGATCGTAATCCAGTTCTTCTAAAGGGATGCCATCTTGTAAAAGTGATAGCTGGTCTTTCTTTCCTTTCTTCCAGGTTCGGACTACCGTGAACTCGGCTTCCTGGCCACCTTTGTTATAGGTAAAGGTCAACTCTATTGCCGCGTCACTTGGTTGCTCACTAGAGTTTATTCCATTATGAATTAATGAACTTAGTTCATTAATATAGTCCTGGTTTTGTGTTGATAAGCCGAATGCCAGCCGACCATATAGTGCCAAACGAATGGCAGAGAGAATGGATGTTTTACCCGCACCATTTAACCCACCGAACAATACGATAGGGCGTGGGTTGTCATCATTAGGGCGTTGTCTGGGCGCTAAATCGATGATATGTGTCCCATTGAAGACACGAAAGTTACGCAGCACCAGTTGTTTAATTAGCATGTTCGTTTTCCTTACTGGTAAGCAAGTATGATTCACTCGCATCTATAATTCTGCGCTGTAAAACCTGAAGCTCCGCTTCCAGCTTTGCGACTTCCTCTTGATGAATATCTCGCTCGTTGCGTTTCTGCAATGTTTCTTGTTGCTGTTTAATTTCTTCTAGGCTTCCCCAGTCTTGTTTGAGAATTGTACCAAGTTTATCAAATACCCCCTGACGCCTGCTCAGGCCTTCCATCGAGACTTCCAGTTCGATTAACTTCATAACCATCTCAGGTTCAACGTCAAATCCTTGGGCAATTTGTACAAGCAAATCAGCATCACTGGCATCAAAACGAGATTGATCGTCAATGACCCAATCCAGATCCTTTTGATAAACCTCGCGGTAAATACCCGGCAATGAGTCATACCAATCCGGTTCGTTGGGATCTTTCAACCATTCCTGACGGATTGCATGTAGCTCTGGTTGTGTTATCAGCGTAATTTTATGACCTTGAGCATTCATATCACGCTCAATTTCCAATAATTCCTTTAACCATTGTTGTCTGTATTTTAACCAGTACGGACCAGGGACGTGCTTACGTTCGGCACTGATTTCTTCGCCGTCTTTAGCGTATTGGTAACTTACTTTGCCTGTACGACGCTTGTAGTTACGGAAAGTATCTTTATTTGCCGGGTCAGTTGTGAAAGCTAACAGATCGCGATATTTCAGCAGTGGGGACATCCATTCCTCACCATTCTGAATAAGGCTTTCCATCGCTTTATCTTTAGTTACGACAGTACACGTCCAGCAGCCAAAGCGGGAATTACCGCACGAAGGAGTACTGTCATCGATTACCAATGGGCACTCGCCTTGTGCAGAGGAATCCATATAGAGCGTCCAAAGTGGGCGGTTATTTCCACCCCATGGATTTTCCCACTCATCAATATCTTCCGGAGCATAACGGAATGCGCCACGCAGAAGTTTCCACACGTCTTCGACATCCCATGTGTCTATAGGTGTGTAAATAAAGGCATTAGGCAGTGTGGTGTGTCGGGCAAGACGCGAACCATCAATTTTATGCTTTGCGATAACCTGGGCACGTGATGCGCTTTCGCTGCTACGTGAACCCAGAACAACAATGACCTCGTCAAATTGGCTAACTTTATCCTTGATAAAGTCGCTGACCGGATTGATCTTCATGCGTTCTGTACACCAACGGAAGCTACGTGTTGGTGCTGGGTAGCCTTTACCTAGTAAATTCACCCAAAAGGTTTCGTGAGTTTTTGGCATAACGGCGTGTTGAGTGATTGGTAGCCCATCACGTTTTGCACCGCCCTCAATTAACTGCATTGTCTTTTTGATTAAATCGACAACAACGGGGGTTTCTACCAGTGTATCGGATGACACCACAAATATATCTTTGGTACGCATTTCTGGCGGAAGACCCAGCAAAGCCAGGTAAACCAGAGTGATCACTGCTGAAGAGTCTTTACCACCGCTATAGCCAATGACCCATGGACGTTTATCTGCGCAGTATACTCTTTGTACCTCAGCGACATATTCAGCTAGCGGATGTCCAGCAAACTGTTCTTGATTGATGAATTCTTCATAGTCGGCCAGATCGTAGGCCTGAGTTAATTTACTCATGAGACAACCATTTGGGCTTCAAGCTCCTGTTCTTCAGGAGTGAGGGGAATCGACAGTGCAAGTTTAAGTGCATTACAGGTGAGCTGAATGGCGGTTCCCGTCTTACTCAGCTTGCCATGTTGCATTGCACGTTTAACCATTTCGGGATTGCTTTTACGCCAGTCGAAGGATTTAAGTTTCAATATTTTCTGTTGCCATTGTTCTGGCTCTTCAATGATCAGTGAGCGCCCCAAAAGTCCCAGTGCTTGCAAGCCAATACCGTGTGCATGCACGTAGTCTTGCCGTAGCTGAGCGGGGGAAACTTCTTTCCGTGCTGCAAGCTGCCAATCAGGCATAACTTTGTAAATAGCTTGCCAATATTGCGTAGCAATAGCCGTGTTATCTTCAATACTGCCTACTTTCGGGTCTTTACCCAAAAGCGCTCGAGTTGCCTGTTTAATGCTACTTAACGTGAATAACTTATTGGAAAGCATACTGATACTGGATTTTTCAAGCTCGGTAAGGCCGATAAATGGTTCTATTGTCATTGCCAAATAACGCGCCAGATTTGAGCTGACATCACGGTGATCGTAAAGAGCTGAAAGCGATGGACTTGGACGTATAGCGTATTTATTCAAATCGGCAAACATCTGCTGGCTACGTCTTAACCCTTCGTCGACGAAAAAAAGCACCGGGATGTTGTCCTGGCCGAGTTCGGGACGCTCGGCTAAAGCGTCTTCAATTGCTTTACGACGATGTTGACCATCATTAATGAGGATTTGGGCATCCATCGGAACCCTGAGCGTTCCTAGATTATTTGAGTTTTCGTACTCATCAAACTGAACGTCAACGGCAATAGACGCAGTTAATGCAGAAAAAACATAATCTTTAGGGTTTTCAAGTAGGTATCTTACCATCTCAGGTATTCTTGATTTGTTCAGGATGCGTTGAGCACGCAGCTCTGGTGGAACATCAGTTTCATCAAAGCTAAAAATTTTGGGTATGATGCGCATAGGGCAGGTTGCAATGTAAAATGGCCTGCCTGCTTGTACTCCGCGTACAGCGGGGAAAGAATAGCAGTAATCAGCGTCGAAGTTCGCCATGGCGGATTCCCTGTTGTTCGGTTAGAGCTCTTACGTGTTATTTTACGTAAAAGCATTCTATTTATAAATGCTTTCTCTTCTTAAAGCATAATCTGACAAAGTGTCTGAACATTTTTTAGTTGTATTACGTCTTTTTTTACGTAACTACATCTGGGTACGGAACTTACGTATCAAATCACCACGATTTATAAACTCTCCTCCCTTGTAGTATCTTTCTGGCCAGATAACCTCTGGTGGGATGCCAATTGCCTTAGCAATGATGATTTCACCTTTAGGCCATGGTCTCTCCAGAGCATTGCCCAGTGTGGACGAACTCAATCCTGCCTCTCTGGACAGTGCTGCCAGTGACATTCCTTTTTTATGCAATGCCGCAATGATGTCGGCCTTGTGCCAATTTGTGTTCATTTCACTTTCATCTCTGTTTAAGTAACATTACGTATGCTACGTAATTCGTAGTATTTTTCGAGTGATAAAATTACGTTTTTCGTAGTTTTGGAAAGAGGATCTAACTTTGATGAAATTGGTATGTAAAAGATAACGTAATCTTATGCTACGTATTTCGTAGTATCTGAAAAACTCAATAGCTACGATTATCGTAGTTATGAATGATTCTACAATGTACAATCGAACCTTCAGTAAGCGTCTTAAAGAAGCGCGGCTTGCTAAGGGTTTGTCACAAAAACAGCTTGGTATTCTTGCCGGGATCGATGAATTTGTCGCCAGCCCACGTATCAATAGGTATGAGAAAGGGGTTCATCAGGCAAATATTGAAATAGTTCAACAGCTTGCCGATGTGTTGGAGTTACCTTTAGCCTATTTTTATGCCGATGATGATGATTTGGCCTCAATGATAAGAAATTGGTATAGCGCTGATGCTGTGAGGAGGAAAGGCGCACTTAATCTTCTTCTTTCCACTTCTATTGAATGATTGTGGAAGCATTGTTGCGACAGTGCTGTAGTTTTTTTGGGGGGATTTATTTAAATGGCAATGTATAAAGAGATTACTGCTGGTATTCGAGAAAGAACTGGAAAAACAATACATCATCCTTGTTGGATTGCCCATGTAAAGGATATGCATGGACTTACTAAACGACAGCCCCATAATCGTAGAGATCCTAATCAGCGTGTTAAGCCGTGCCCTGAACACTGGATTACAGAGATTGAAATATCATTGATAAAGTTTGGTATGATTCAATCAATTGATAAGAAAAACTAAATACAGAGTAGGTACCCATTTGGATAATACTGTGCTTTCTCGGGATTAATCGTCACTCCCAATAAAGGCGCCCTCAGGCGCCTCAATGACAATCACACTCTCACCCCTTCGACCCTTTCCCCGCAATTACTCCGATAAACTCCAGCACCTGCTTTTGCTTGCGCGCGGAGAGCTTTTCTACTTTGCGCAGGGATTGCATCAGTTCTGACTCTTCGGGTTCAGGTGCGCGAGCGGTTAACACGATGCAGCCTTGCATTACGCACACATCAACGCGGGTGCCGGTGTCGAATCCGGCAGCTTTCAGCCACATCCCCTTCATCACAATGGACGGAAACTGGACGTATTTCACCGGAATACGGCTGTAATCAGGATAACGGCTCGCATAACCCACCTTCAGGCGGCGGTTATCTGCGGCGTGCACTTCTGGAGCAAACGAAACTGCAATACAATGCGTATCAGTCATGGTGACTATTCTCCGATAATAGTTACTGCGATTAGCGATGCGCAGGTGTTGGTGCACCTTCGCATCGCACTAATAAAACCCCTGTAAATAACCCCAGTGAACTGGGGGAGTCCAGATGTAAATACAATGAAATAAGCGCGAATAGCACGCTTTCGGAATAAATAGAAAACGCCCTCATTCCAATAAACCCGGTATTATTCACCGTATAAATTCATTCCCTGTTGCACGCCTCAATATCGCTACGCTCCAGAAAACAACACCGGTTGGCATCAGACCAAAAATGCGATCTAACTCACTGAAGCAAATAGCAAACTCTGAAACAAGCATGTTTTGTACACTTTGCTTTACACTTTTAGTGATATGAATCACAAATATAAACCCGCGAAGTGATCCGACTCTCACAAAATGGGGTGTACTCATTCACCAATACATAATAAGAACAGCCTGGAAAGTTAAGTTTTCAGTATTTCCCTTCTCCAGAGACATGCAACGGTGAAGGGCAAATCAAAACGCAAAAAAAAAGTTGTTGAATATGAACGGGTAAAAAAAAGCCATGTGATTTGCATCACTCACATTTACAGCTTTTTAAATTATTGCCAATGATTAATGTTGACCGTGCTATTTCCATAATCAATCAAATCTTGCATAGTGCCTGCACATTATTTCTCCCCCTGGTTCAGGAGGCGAATAGTTATATTTCATCAAGGCTTACTGATGAACCCGATATGCTTTACTTCACATTAATACGTACATGACCACTGTTACTGGAGAAACAAAATGAATTATCCGGCAGAACCCTTCCGTATTAAAAGCGTTGAAACTGTATCTATGATCCCGCGTGATGAGCGCCTTAAGAAAATGCAGGAAGCGGGTTACAATACTTTCCTGTTAAACTCGAAAGATATTTATATTGACCTGCTGACTGACAGTGGCACCAACGCGATGAGCGATAAGCAGTGGGCCGGAATGATGATGGGTGATGAAGCCTACGCGGGCAGCGAAAACTTCTATCATCTGGAAAGGACTGTTCAGGAACTGTTTGGCTTTAAACATATTGTTCCGACTCACCAGGGCCGCGGTGCAGAAAACCTGTTATCGCAACTGGCTATTAAACCAGGGCAATATGTTGCCGGGAATATGTATTTCACCACCACCCGTTATCATCAGGAAAAAAATGGTGCGGTATTTGTCGATATCGTTCGTGACGAAGCGCACGATGCCGGTCTGAATATTGCGTTTAAAGGTGATATCGATCTTAAAAAATTACAAAAGCTGATTGATGAAAAAGGCGCTGAGAATATTGCCTATATCTGCCTGGCGGTGACGGTGAACCTCGCGGGCGGACAGCCGGTCTCGATGGCGAACATGCGCGCGGTGCGTGAACTGACAGCAGCACACGGCATTAAAGTGTTCTACGATGCTACCCGCTGCGTGGAAAACGCCTACTTCATCAAAGAGCAAGAGCAGGGCTTTGAGAACAAGAGCATCGCAGAGATCGTCCATGAGATGTTCAGCTATGCCGACGGTTGTACCATGAGTGGTAAAAAAGACTGTCTGGTGAACATCGGCGGCTTCCTGTGCATGAACGATGACGAAATGTTCTCTTCTGCCAAAGAGTTAGTCGTGGTCTACGAAGGGATGCCATCTTACGGCGGCCTGGCCGGACGTGACATGGAAGCCATGGCGATTGGCCTGCGCGAAGCTATGCAGTACGAATATATTGAGCACCGTGTGAAGCAGGTTCGCTATCTGGGCGACAAACTGAAAGCCGCAGGCGTACCGATTGTTGAGCCGGTAGGTGGTCACGCGGTATTCCTCGATGCGCGTCGCTTCTGTGAGCATCTGACGCAGGACGAGTTCCCTGCGCAAAGCCTGGCTGCCAGCATCTATGTGGAAACTGGGGTACGCAGTATGGAACGCGGAATTATCTCTGCAGGTCGTAATAATGTGACCGGCGAACATCACAGACCGAAACTGGAAACCGTGCGTCTGACTATTCCACGCCGCGTTTATACCTACGCGCATATGGATGTGGTGGCTGACGGCATCATTAAACTTTACCAGCATAAAGAAGATATTCGCGGGCTGAAGTTTATTTACGAGCCGAAGCAGCTACGCTTCTTTACTGCACGCTTTGATTATATCTAAATTATTTTTATGGCCCCATCACTGATGGGGCTTTTTTGTTTTCTTTTTCCATGAACAGGAAGCCTTTGCGGTGCCCGTTACCGTGACATAACTAAAAGAAGCAAACCCTGACTCCGACATTTTTATTATCCGCATGATGTACAAATGACAGCTGTAATTATAACGAATAGTCTACAGGAACATTTATCATGGATATTAATGCCATTGAGCGACAGAGTAGTACCCCCGGACTGATTAGCGGAACCATGTTGGTTATTGCAACCGTTGTGGGTGGCGGGATGTTTTCCTTGCCGATTGCGATGGCCGGCGTATGGTTTCCCGGCGCCTCTGTTATTCTTCTTTTTATTGCCATCATGATGTTATTAACCGGTCTGATGCTGGTCGAAGTTAACCTGCATTATGGCGCTGGTGCCAGTTTTAATACCTTTACCCAGGATTTATTAGGCCGAAAGTGGAATATCGTGGTCGGTATCGCTTTCGGCTTTGTGCTGTATATTCTGACCTATGCTTATATTTCTGGTTCGTCAGCGGTGATGGCGCAAACCGTGTTCAAATACAGCGGTGTGCGCTTTCCGGCGAATATCTCGGTGGTGATCGTCAGTATGCTGGTCGGGGCGATTGCCTGGTACAGCTCACTGCTGGTTGGGCGCATCACTACCGTGTTGATTATCGGTAAGTTTATCGCGTTCTTTGCCACTTTCTCCGGGCTGGTGGGTCATATTGAGGTGGCGAAACTTGTCGACAGCGTGGCGGTGGCGATGCCCAACTCACAGTACTTGCCGTATATCCTGATGACGCTGCCGTTCTGCATTATCTCGTTTGGTTTTCACGGTAACGTGCCGAGCCTGGTCAAACTGTATGGCAAGGGCGGTGTCTCACATATTACGCGTTCGATTATCATCGGCACGCTGTTTGCCCTGCTGCTGTACATCTTCTGGCTGGGCGTCACGATGGGCAACATCAGCCGTTCCTCATTCCCGCCGATTATCGCCAAAGGCGGCAATATTGACGTGTTTGTCGAGGCGATCAGCGAACTGTTCACCAGCCGGTATATGGATCTGATCCTGACCTTCTTCGGCAACTTTGCGGTAGCCAGTTCCCTGCTGGCGGCGACGCTTGGCCTGTTCGATTACATCGCCGACCTGTTTCATTTCCCGGATAACGGCGTGGGCCGCCTGAAAACCGCGCTGGTGACCTACTTCCCGCCAGCCGCCGTGTGCTTCTTCTTCCCGAATGGTTTTGTGCACGCGATTGGTTACGCCGGTCTGGCCTTTACTATCTGGAGCGTGATCCTGCCGCCGTTCCTGGTGAAAGCCGCGCGAAAGCGTTTTCCGACCGCCAGCTATACCGCGCCGTGTAATAACACCGTGCTCAATCTGGTGATTGTCTGTGGGGCGGTTGTTTATCTGACGGTTGTTCTGGACGTATTTGGTCTGCTGCCAACGTTTCGTTAGACGGAGTCAAAATGAAAAACGTGTTGTCTGTTCAGTCGTCAGTCGTTTATGGCTATGCCGGGAATAAGGCCGCGGTGTTGCCGATGCAGCTCTCGGGTATTGATGTCTGGCCGTTTTACACCGTACAGTTTTCCAACCATACCCAGTACGGGATGTGGCAGGGGATGGCGATGCCGCACGGTGAGTTGAGTGCGATCATCAGCGGGCTGGACGATCTGCAAAAGCTCGCCCAGTGCGATGCCGTGTTGTCGGGTTATCTCGGTGATAAACGTCACTGCGAAGAGGTAAAGCACGCGGTTACCACCATTCGTCAGCGTAACCCACAGGCGCTCTACTTTTGCGATCCGGTGATGGGTGATCCGCAAAAAGGCTGCATTGTCGCGCAGGGTGTGGAGGCCTTTTTTGTCGATGACGCCATTCAACTGGCCGACATAATGGGACCAAATCTCTATGAACTGGGTGTGCTGACGGGCAGACAACTGCGTAGTTTTGACGAAGTAGTGGAAGCGGCGCAGCAGCTGGTAGCGTGGGGCGTGAACAAGGTGCTGGTGAAGCATCTCGGCGACTGCTCGCGTGACAAACAGGCGTTTGAAATGCTGCTGGTGACGGCGGAACAGACGTTACACATCGCCCGGCCGCTGTATAGCTTTGCCAAAATGCCGGTGGGCGTTGGGGATCTGATTTGCAGCGTGATGTTGGCTTCGTTGCTGAATGGCTTTGAGGATAAACTGGCGCTGGAGCGAACGACAAGTGTTGTCGATGCGGTAATGCGGCTGACGAAAGAGCGCGATTCGTATGAACTGCGGCTGATAGACGCGCGTCATCAGATTATGGATCCACAGGTTCGCTATCAGGCAACGGTGATCTGACGCCGCAAGGGGGCTCTGTGTTTCTGACATTGCTGCGGCTTCAGCATCCGTTGGTCTACCGTTTTGCGTGGCTGCGTATTTGGGTCGTGATGTTAAGAGCGTGCGGACTGCGTAAGAGAAAGGGATGAGCATTTTACGCCGCTGTCGCTGCCGGATGCGGCTCGCGCCTTATCCGGCCTACAAATGAGCGTGAAACGCAGGCCTACAAATAAGTGTGAAACGTAGGCCTGATAAGCGAAGCGCCATCAGGCATAAGTGCCAGGTATTACACGCGGAAGTAGCGTGGTGGAATCAACGCGGAAAAGGCGTCGAACTTCTTCACCATCTTTTTCCAGAACAACATAACAATAATCCTCGATTTGAAACATCGGCGCTATTTTAGTCAGCGCCGACAAATCGTAAAGTCTGTTGCCTCGTTCCGTTCCCGGGGCGGTGTAAACCTTTTTGGTCACTGTGTCGTCAAATACGATTGCCGCGAATTTGACGGGGTTGACAATGGTTTACGCCATAAACCAGTAATAAAACAGACCGACTTTCAGGCCGAGGATCACAATGTAGGCGCAGCAGTATTTCATGGTGCCAGACATAATCTGGTTAGCCTGGCCGTCCATTTTGGTGGCAGAAACCGCGATGGCGATGCTTTGCGGCGAAATCATTTTCCCCCCCGTAGCGCCAGAGGTGTTGGCCGCCGCCAGCCAGTTGGGATCGATATGCAGTTTGCTGGCGGCAATGGTTTGCAGTTTGCCAAACAGAATATTCGAGTTGGTATCGCTGCCGGTAACGAACGTGCCCAGCGCGCCAATTACCGGGGCGAGGAATACGTACGAGCTGCCGGTCAGATCGACAATCGACTGGGCCAGCGTGGAGATAATCCCGCTGAGATCCATCACCGTGGCCAGCGCGACGATCGCCATAATGGCGACGATAGAGTTTTTAAGCTGGAAAATTGTTTTGATAAATACTTCCAGCATCCCACGTGCGGACGCTCCCTGAATAAAACCGCCGATAATGGTCGCAAAGATGATCAGCATCCCCGGCGTGGTCACCCATTCCACTTTCAGCGCCATCGTTTTGCCGTCAGCGAGCGTGAAATGCAGCACCGAAGCCAGTTGGGACGCTGCGCCTTTTATTGTCGGGAACAGCGGCGAACACAGCAGGATAAACACAAAAATAAACAGATAAATAGAGCCAACCCGGAACAACACTTTTGCCGAGCGCGGCGTGGTTTCGCGGGTATGGCTGACCTCAATGCGCCACTCGGGATCGGTTTTCCCTTTGCGCAGGCGACTGACCATCGCCACGGCAAACAGGCTGACCAGGCTACCGGCAAAGGCGGGTAATTCCGCGCCAAGATGGATGGCGACAAAATATTGCGGAACCAGCGTGGTGATGCCGCAAATCAGCGTGATCAGAAATACGCCGCGAATAGCTTTCAGGCCGCCGCCAATAATACAAATAATCACAAACGGCAGCAGGATATTAAACAGCGCGAGTTGTAGAATAATGGTTCCGCCCAGGGTATAAACCGGCAAGTTAACCTGTTCCGCCAGTATGGAGACGGGAATACCCACCGCACCAAACGCTGTAGGTACGGTGTTTGCCACCAGTGACGCAATTGCTGCCTTCAGCGGGTTGAATCCTAGTGCGATGAGAATGCCGATCGGAATGGCGACCGCCGTGCCATAACCTGCAGCGGCTTCCAGGAATCCGCCAAAACACCATGAAATCAGCAGCACCTGAATACGCTTATCTTCGCTAATGCTGGCGAGAATATCGCGCAGAATATCCAGCGCTTTGGTTGCCTGCATGACGTTATAACTAAAGATAGCGCCGAGGATCACAATCACAATCGGCCATAATCCCTTCAGTGCGCCATAGCCTATTGCGGCTTGCAGATTCTGTACCGGCATCGCCCAGAATATCGCTGATAGCGCGGCGGTGAATACTAAAGAGATCAACACGGAATAATGGATGGGCATTTTCAATTTCAATATTAAAAATACCATCAGTAGTAACGGAGAGAGTGCCAGGGCAAACATAAAATATTCGTTCATTGCTATTCCTGATTGGTTTATTAAACCTGATTTATATTTATGGTGGAAAGGCTACATTGACGCATAAATAAAATATGTAAACTGAATCGCTTCAGTGAATAAAGTAATTATGATTAATAGTTTTGTAACTATTGTAATCTTTTAATTAAAAGCTTCCGCCAGATAAATATACTTAAGAGTAAGCCTAATACCTATAAGTAGTTATTTAATAACCTTTTTAATAATGGTAGTGACGAGATTAGTAATCACATGAAACTGTTTTTTAGGTTTTAATAACGCGGTGGTTTTCAATATAAAAATGTGAGCAAGGCCGAAAGAAATAAACCAGGGTGTTGCATGTGCGAGTCGATTAGAGGATTATTTAATTTTGTCATACAAATGAAAATACAGACATTTGCGATTGTCCTGATATAAGACACGGAGCGTCGCCAGCAACGGGAAACGATCCGAACATCACCATGGATCCAGGCATGAGTAAAACCAAAAAAACGAAAAACTGGGCGTGATATACGGCTGAACCTTTGCTTGATATCGCGATATCAAGCGCAATAAACAGAAATGAAGCAATGGAGTAGTTATTGTGAATGTAAATTTCTTTGTCACCTGTATTGGTGATGCACTGAAATCACGGATGGCACGAGACTCCGTATTGCTGCTGGAAAAACTGGGTTGTCGCGTGAATTTCCCTGAAAAACAGGGGTGCTGTGGCCAGCCAGCCATCAACAGCGGCTATATCAAAGAAGCGATCCCAGGGATGAAAAACCTGATCGCCGCCCTGGAAGACAACGACGACCCGATTATCTCCCCGGCAGGCTCCTGTACCTACGCAGTAAAAAGCTACCCGACCTATCTGGCCGATGAACCGGACTGGGCGCTGCGTGCCGAGAAAGTTGCCGCGCGTATGCAGGATCTCACCTCTTTTATCGTGAACAAACTGGGCGTGGTGGATGTCGGCGCCAGCCTGCAGGGACGGGCGGTGTATCACCCTTCCTGTAGCCTGACCCGCAAGCTGGGTGTAAAGGAAGAGCCGCTCACGCTGCTGAAAAACGTGCGTGGACTGGAGCTGCTGACGTTTGCCGATCAGGACACCTGCTGCGGCTTTGGCGGGACGTTCTCGGTCAAGATGGCCGAGATATCCGGCGAGATGGTGAAAGAGAAAGTCTTACATCTGATGGATGCGAAGCCGGAATATTTGATTGGCGCGGACGTCAGCTGCCTGCTGAATATTGGCGGTCGACTGCAACGGGAAGGCCAGCCGGTCAAAGTGATGCATATTGCTGAAGTGCTGATGAGCCGCTGAGGGGAATGAGATGTCAATAAAAACCAGCGATGTAGAGTTTAAACTGCGCATCCGTCAGCAGATAGAAGATCCGATCATGCGCAAAGCCGTGGCCAATGCGCAGGAGCGTATCGGCGCGAATCGCCAGAAAATGGTCGATGAATTAGGCCACTGGGAAGACTGGCGCGATCGTGCCAGCCAGATCCGCGATCACGTTCTGAGCAATCTCGACGCTTACCTGTATCAACTCTCCGAGAAAGTGACGGAAAACGGCGGTCACGTCTATTTCGCCAAAACCAAAGAAGAGGCTACCCGCTACATTTTGCAGGTCGCGCAGAGTAAAAACGCGAAGAAGGTGGTGAAGTCCAAGTCGATGGTGACCGAAGAGATCGGCGTCAACCATGTGCTGCAGGATGCCGGAATTCAGGTGATCGAAACCGATCTCGGCGAGTACATCCTGCAACTGGATCAGGACCCGCCTTCGCACGTCGTGGTTCCGGCTATTCATAAAGATCGCTATCAGATCCGCCGCGTGCTGAACGAGCGCCTGGGGTACGATGGTCCGGAAACGCCAGAAGCGATGACCTTATTCATTCGCCAGAAGATCCGCGAGGATTTCCTGAGTGCTGAAATTGGCATTACCGGTTGTAACTTTGCCGTCGCGGAAACCGGTTCTGTTTGCCTGGTGACCAACGAAGGCAATGCGCGGATGTGTACCACGTTGCCGAAAACGCACATTGCGGTGATGGGGATGGAGCGTATCGCGCCGACCTTTGCCGAGGTGGATGTGCTGATCACCATGCTGGCGCGCAGTGCTGTAGGGGCTCGTCTGACAGGCTATAACACCTGGCTGACCGGCCCGCGTGAGGCGGATAACGTTGATGGACCGGAAGAGTTCCACCTGGTGATTGTCGATAACGGCCGTTCGCAGGTGCTCGGTTCTGAGTTTCGCGATGTGCTGCGCTGCATCCGCTGCGGAGCCTGTATGAACACCTGTCCGGCCTACCGCCACATTGGTGGACATGGGTATGGCTCAATCTATCCAGGTCCTATCGGCGCGGTGATTTCTCCGCTGCTCGGCGGCTATAAAGATTTCAAAGATCTGCCGTATGCCTGTTCGCTCTGCACGGCCTGCGACAGTGTTTGTCCGGTACGTATTCCGTTATCAAAACTGATCCTGCGTCATCGTCGCGTTATGGCTGAAGAGGGCATTACCCCGAAAGCCGAGCGCCGGGCGATAAAAATGTTCGCGTATGCCAATAGTCATCCTGGGCTGTGGAAAGTGGGGATGATGGCAGGCGCGCATGCGGCGAGCTGGTTCATCAATGGCGGTAAAACGCCGCTCAAGGTTGGCGCGATTGGTGACTGGATGGAGGCGCGCGATCTGCCTGATGCTGACGGCGAGAGCTTCCGCAGCTGGTTTAAGAAACATCAGGCGCAGGAGAAAAAGAATGGATAACCGTACCGCGTTTTTAAACACCATCGCCCAGGCGCTGGGTCGCCCGCTGCGTTTCGAGCCGCAAGCGGATGCCGCGCCGGTGAACAACTATGCCAATGAGCGCCTGACCGAACTTAGCCCCGAGCTGCGCTGTGATGCGTTTATCCAGTTTGCCAGCGACGTGATGCTGGCCCGCTGTGAGCTGACTCGCGAGGACCAGGCCGCAGACGCGGCGCTTCGTCTGTGCGAAGAATTGGGTCGACAGCCAGTGGTGCTGAGCGGTGACAGCCGGTTGGTGGAACTGGGGATAACCGAACGCCTGCAGCAGGAATGCAATGCCGTGGTCTGGGATCCGGCTCGCGGTAGCGAAAATATTACCCAGGCCGAGCAGGCGAAAGTCGGCGTAGTGTATGCCGAGTACGGCTTAACGGAGTCCGGCGGCGTGGTGCTGTTTTCCGCACCCGAGCGAGGGCGTTCCCTGAGCCTGTTGCCGGAGTCCTCGATTTTCGTGCTGCGTAAAAGCACCATTCTGCCGCGGGTGGCGCAGCTGGCAGAAATTCTGCATCAGAAGGCGCAGGCCGGTGAGCGGATGCCGTCGTGCATTAACATCATCAGTGGACCCAGTTCAACGGCGGATATTGAGCTTATCAAGGTGGTTGGGGTGCATGGCCCGGTGAAAGCGGTGTATCTGATTATTGAAGATTGTTGAGGCAGGATGGAAAACCGCTCTGGCGCTATAGGCCAGAGCGGTATCGACGTTATGCAATCATGCTGATGATCAACACGATTATCAGGCCAACCACGGAGTTTACCAGCTCCAGAAGACCCCAGGTTTTCAACGTGTCCTTCACTGACAGGTCAAAGTAACCTTTGAACAGCCAGAAGGAGGCATCGTTGATATGCGTCAGGGTGTTAGAACCTGCCGCCGTTGCCAGCACCAGTAACGCCGGATCGACCCCCACCAGTTGACCGGTTGCCGGGTCGAGGATCGCTGCGCTAATAATCCCCGCCGCCGTCATGGCGGAGACCACGCCCTGGCCGGTTGCCAGACGAATCAGCACGGTGATCAGCCACGCCATGATATACGGAGAAATATTGCCGTGTGACATCAGCATGCCGATGGTATCGCCGATGCCGGTATCGATAATGGTTTGTTTCAGAACGCCGCCCGCGCCGATGATCAGGATCACCATGGCGATGCTTTTCACCGCGTTTTCAAAGGCGTTCATCACCCATTGCATGTCATGGCCGCGTGCGGTACCAAACAGCACGAAGGCGACAACCATGGCGATAAACATCGCAATTGGGGAGGAGCCTAAGAAGTTGACCACTTCCCACGCCTGCGTCCCTTTGACCAGCCAGATGTTAGCAATGGTGGTGGAGATCATGATGATCGCCGGGATCAGCGGTACCAGAATCGACACACCGAATGACGGCAGGTTGTTCTGGTCAACCGGTACATCGGCTTTCATAAATGAAGGCGTTGGGCGGTCAAGGTTACCGAGGAACTTCGGCAGGATAAGTCCGGCGCAGATCACGCTCGGAATAGTGACCAGAATACCGTAGATATAGACCATACCCATATCGGCACCATAGGCGTTTACCAGTGCCACCGGGCCCGGCTGTGGCGGGAACAGTGAGTGTGCGGTGGTCGCTGCAGCAACGGCCGGAATGGCCAGTTTCAGGAACGGGATCTTCGCTTCTGCGGCAATGACGATCACCAGCGGCGCCAGCATAATAAAGGCAACTTCGTAGAACATCGCCAGGCCGAAGATCAGGCCGATAATGATCACCGACAGCTGCACATAGCGCAGGCCGAGTCGCGCCAGCAGCGTATGAGCAATCTGATGCGCCGCCCCGGAATCGACCATCAGTTTACCGATGACCGCACCGAACACCACGATAATTGCCAGTTCACCCAACGTACCGCCGAAGCCGGATTTCATGGTGTGCAGCAGCTCCATTAAATCCATCCCCGCCAACATGCCGACGGAGAGTGCTGCCAGCAGCAGGGCGACCATTGAGTTTATTTTGAAACGCAAATTGAGCACCAGCATGAGGCCGATGCCGAATACAACCCACAGAATATTGAGAACGTGCATAAAACGTCTACCTTGTTTTGGTTGAACCATTATGATTTTGGTTGAGATGTTACACATATTGGTTAACCATTGATGCGATGAATGTCACAATCCATATTCAATGTTGACATTGATAACAGACAGTTCCCTTTCAGGCCGCGCCCTGCAGGCTCTTTCCCCTTAACTTCATCACCTTACCTCATTATTCGTGCCAGACCACTGATACTGTTTTTGTGATTTGGTTAACCAATTTTGTTGTTTAGGTTGACATGTGGAGGCGAAAGGTAGAATTTATGCGCCATGTCGTCCGGTTTGCTGGCGTTATGCGTTGAGCAACCCGGCAGTTGAGTAAGCAGTGGCTCGCGGCGTTTGCGCCGGGGGCCAACAATGTGAAGAGGTTAAAAGCATGGAACAGACATGGCGCTGGTACGGTCCTAACGATCCGGTTTCTTTAGCTGATGTGCGTCAGGCAGGCGCTACCGGTGTTGTTACCGCCTTGCACCATATCCCGAACGGGGAAGTGTGGTCAGTTGAGGAAATCGAAAAACGCAAAGCTATCGTTGAACAGGCAGGGCTGGTCTGGTCGGTTGTCGAAAGCGTACCGATCCACGAAGACATTAAAACCCGTTCCGGTAACTATCAGCAGTGGATTGCCAACTACCAACAGAGTCTGCGCAACCTGGCGCAGTGCGGTATTCGCACCGTGTGCTACAACTTCATGCCAGTACTCGACTGGACGCGTACCGATCTGGAATATGTCCTGCCGGACGGCTCCAAAGCATTGCGCTTTGACCAGATTGAATTCGCCGCCTTTGAGATTCATATCCTCAAACGTCCCGGAGCAGAGGCAGACTACACCGCTGAAGAGGTCGCTCAGGCACAGGAACGCTTCACCACCATGACCGAAGAAGATAAAGCGCGTCTGACCCGCAATATCATCGCCGGTCTGCCGGGGGCGGAAGAAGGTTATACCCTTGACCAGTTCCGTCAGCACCTTGAGCGCTACAAAGATATCGATAAAGCCGCGCTGCGCGAAAACTTTGCCGTCTTCCTGAAGGCGATTATTCCGGTTGCTGAAGAAGTCGGTGTGCGCATGGCGGTACACCCGGACGATCCGCCGCGCCCGATCCTCGGCCTGCCACGCATTGTTTCCACCGTGGAAGATATGCAGTGGATGGTTGATACGGTCAACAGTATGGCGAACGGTTTCACCATGTGCACCGGCTCTTACGGTGTTCGTGCGGACAACGATCTGGTTGATATGATCAAACAGTTTGGCCCACGCATTTACTTCACCCACCTGCGTTCCACGCTGCGTGAAGATAACCCGAAAACCTTCCATGAAGCGGCGCATCTCAATGGTGACGTGGATATGTATGAAGTGGTGAAAGCGATTGTTGAAGAAGAGCATCGCCGTAAAGCCGAAGGTAAAGAAGATTTGATTCCGATGCGCCCGGATCACGGTCACCAGATGCTGGACGACCTGAAAAAGAAAACGAATCCAGGCTACTCCGCGATTGGTCGCCTGAAAGGGCTGGCGGAAGTGCGCGGCGTTGAGATGGCTATCCAGCGCGCTTTCTTTAGCCGCTAAATCAGACCGGCCGGCAACCTGTCGGGCCGGCTTTTTTCTTTTCTCTTCCCGTCGGTATTTCCGACGGGTTCTGGAGTTCACGATGACAACGACAATTGCCAATAGCAACCTGCCGGTTGCGCGCCCTGCATGGGATAACTCTCGCCTGCAATCCCGTATTGTTCACCTGGGATGCGGTGCTTTTCACCGTGCGCATCAGGCTCTGTACACTCATCACCTGCTGGAAACTACGGACAGCGACTGGGGTATCTGTGAAGTTAACCTGATGCCGGGGAACGACTGTGTACTGATTGAAAATCTGCAAAAACAACAGCTGCTGTATACCGTGGCAGAAAAAGGTGCGGGCAACACCGTACTGAAAGTGATTGGCTCGATGAAAGAAGCCATGCACCCGGATCTTGACGGCTGCGACGGTATTTTGCGTGCGATGGCGCGTCCGCAGACGGCAATTATCTCGTTGACGGTAACCGAAAAAGGTTACTGTACGGATGCCGCCAGCGGTCAGTTAGATCTCAATAACCCGTTGATTAAACACGATCTGGCAAATCCGACCGCGCCGAAATCGGCAATTGGCTATATCGTACAGGCGCTGCATCTGCGTCGTGAGCAGGGTCTGCCGGCCTTTACCGTGATGTCCTGCGACAACGTGCGTGAAAATGGCCACGTGGCGAAAGTTGCAGTACTGGGGCTGGCGCAGGCACGCGACCCGCAGCTGGCGCAGTGGATTGAAGCAAACGCCACTTTCCCATGCACCATGGTGGATCGCATTGTTCCGGCGGCGACGCCAGAGACGTTGCAGGAGATTGCCGATCAACTGGGTGTTTACGATCCGTGCGCCATCGCCTGTGAACCGTTCCGTCAGTGGGTGATTGAAGACAACTTCGTGAACGGTCGCCCTGACTGGGATAAAGTCGGTGCACAGTTCGTTGCCGATGTTGTGCCGTTTGAAATGATGAAACTGCGTATGCTTAATGGCAGCCACTCTTTCCTTGCGTATCTGGGCTACCTCGGTGGTTATGAAACGATTGCCGATACCATGACCAACCCGGCGTACCGCAAAGCCGCGTTTGCATTGATGATGCAGGAGCAGGCTCCCACACTGTCGATGCCGGAAGGCACCGATCTCAATGCGTATGCGACCCTGCTGATCGAGCGTTTCAGCAATCCATCCCTGCGTCATCGTACCTGGCAGATTGCCATGGATGGCAGCCAGAAACTGCCGCAGCGCCTGTTGGACCCTGTTCGTCTGCACCTACAAAACGGCAGCGACTGGCGGCACCTGGCGCTGGGTGTGGCGGGCTGGATGCGCTATACCCACGGCGTGGATGAGCAGGGGCAGACCATTGACGTTGTCGACCCGATGCTGGCGGAATTCCAGCGCATCAATCAGCAGTATCAGGGCAGTGAACGCGTTATGGCCCTGTTGGGATTAAGCGGGATCTTTGGCCATGATTTAGCGGAAAACGCGGATTTTGTGGAAGCAATTATCGTGGCTTATCAGCAACTGTGCGAGAAGGGCGCGCGCGAGTGTGTCGCAACACTGCACGCTGACGCATAACGCCCGAACTATGACGGGTCAATCAAAATATCTGTTTGGTTGACCCGTTTTCTGTTTTTGGCTTGCCGCAAATGCTATAGTTCAGGCGACATAAAGGTTATTTGTAGGCCTGATAAGGTGCGTCCTGCCATCCGACCTACGGATCTGAATAAACGCATCTGACGGATAGAACATAATGAAATCGAACACTTCTCAGCAAAGACCCTACCAGGAAGTGGGTGCCATGATCCGCGATCTCATTGTCCAGACGCCATACCAACCCGGCGAGCGCCTGCCCCCGGAGCGTGAAATAGCCGAGATGCTCAATGTCACCCGCACGGTGGTGCGCGAAGCGTTAATCATGCTGGAAATTAAAGGGCTGGTGGACGTGCGGCGTGGTGCCGGGATCTACGTTCTCGACAACGCTAACGCGCAGACAATCGACAGCACGGATATTAATCATTGCAATGATGCGGGGCCTTTTGAGCTGTTACAGGCACGCCAGCTATTAGAGAGCAATATCGCCGAGTTTGCCGCATTGCAAGCCACGCGCGAGGATATCGTCAAAATGCGCCAGGCATTGCTACTGGAAGAACGTGAGCTGGCCTCCAGCGAACCAAACGGCTCGGAAAGCGGCGACATGCAGTTTCACCTTGCCATTGCCGAGGCCACGCACAACAGTATGCTGGTCGAGTTATTTCGTCAGTCATGGCAGTGGCGTGAGAACAACCCGATGTGGATCCAACTGCACAGCCACCTTGACGATACCCATTACCGCAAAGAATGGATGGGCGACCACAAGCAGATCCTGGCGGCACTCATTAAAAAAGATGCCCGCGCGGCCAAACTGGCAATGTGGCAGCATCTGGAAAACGTTAAACAGCGACTGCTGGAGTTTTCAAACGTTGATGATATCGACTTTGATGGTTATCTGTTTGACTCCTGGCCGTTGGATACGGTTAACGCCTGATTTTTCTTCCCTTTTACAACGTGGGCCATCCCGGCCCACGTATCACTTCCCACTGATTTCCTCTGACTATTTTCCCCGTCCGGACGCGACGTAAAATAATGTTTCCATCAATGCAGATGGCGTTTTTTGCAGCGTTATCGCGGGGCGAAAATTGACATATATCAATTAAAAACAACTTATTTTTGCGTGCAAAAAAATGCATCATTTACCTTATTTTTACCTTTTCGTGCTTATTTTTCGACAAAACAGGTCAATGCGAAGTGAGAATCACATTGATTTTCCCAACGGTTAGTGCCGTTAATGTGTACTTAAAGGCGTATAAAAACAGAGGATTTGGATAAAAGTAGACATTAATCACGCTCCGTAACCTATTGGTCAGAATGATGTTTTGATTGCGCAGGTTGATGACTCGTCCAGCCGCTCCCATTTTAATCAAATGAGTAAGAAAAAATA
>NZ_JANEWI010000056.1:0-21550 GCF_028069775.1 Citrobacter sp. Igbk 17
CCACAAAATCAGTCCGTATAAACATTTGTTCCGAAAAATGAAATGTACNTTTCATTAAATATAAAAATAGCGTTTCATTTTATAAAATAGATACAGCAATATTCGCTTCTGACGAATTTTAATTTATGCTTTCAGAGAATTATGTCTGCCCCCAGGATGAGCAAAATGGATAATGCTGTTGATCGTCATGTATTTTATATTTCTGATGGCACCGCCATCACCGCAGAGGTATTGGGTCATGCGGTAATGTCGCAATTTCCGGTCACGATCAGCAGCATTACGCTGCCGTTTGTTGAAAATGAGAGTCGTGCTCGTGCGGTTAAAGACCAGATTGACGCCATTTATCAACAAACAGGTGTGCGTCCGCTGGTATTCTACTCCATCGTGTTGCCGGAAATTCGCTCGATCATTTTACAAAGTGAGGGTTTTTGCCAGGACATCGTCCAGGCACTGGTTGCCCCGCTGCAACACGAGATGAAACTCGACCCCACACCGATCGCGCATCGCACGCACGGCCTGAATCCTGGCAATCTCAACAAGTATGATGCGCGTATTGCCGCCATTGATTATACCCTCGCGCACGACGACGGTATCTCGTTGCGCAACCTTGATCAGGCGCAGGTGATTCTGCTTGGCGTTTCCCGCTGCGGAAAAACGCCTACCAGCTTATACCTGGCAATGCAGTTTGGTATCCGGGCCGCTAACTACCCCTTTATTGCCGATGATATGGATAATCTGGTACTGCCCGCCTCTCTGAAGCCGTTACAACACAAACTGTTTGGTCTGACGATTGACCCTGAACGCCTGACGGCCATCCGCGAAGAACGCCGTGAAAACAGTCGCTACGCCTCGCTGCGCCAGTGCCGAATGGAAGTTGCTGAAGTAGAGGCGCTGTACCGGAAAAATCAAATTCCGTGGTTAAACAGTACCAATTATTCAGTAGAAGAGATTGCCACCAAGATCCTCGACATCATGGGGCTGAATCGCCGCATGTACTAGAATGCTAGTGCATTGGTTCGATTTTTTGTTATTATGCTCGCCACCAGGCAGGATGAGTGTGATATTGTGATGTACATCACTTCCCGGTAGTCCTGCCGTTGAAGCAACAAATTTCTGAGATAAGTAATGAACAGAACCGATGAACTCCGTACTGCGCGTATTGACAACCTGGTCACTCCAGCAGAGCTTGCGCAACGGCATCCTGTTTCGTCCTCCGTCGCCCGTCATGTCACGGAATCCCGACGCCGGATAGAAAAAATTTTGAATGGTGAAGACCCTCGCTTGCTGGTTATCGTTGGCCCTTGCTCGATTCACGATCTCGATGCCGCCATGGAATACGCCACGCGTTTGCAGGCACTGCGTACTAAACACCAGGCGCGTCTGGAAATCGTGATGCGTACCTATTTTGAAAAACCGCGTACCGTCGTGGGCTGGAAAGGCCTCATTTCCGACCCGGATTTGAATGGCAGCTATCGTGTAAATCATGGTATTGAGCTGGCACGTAAACTGCTGTTACAGGTCAATGAACTGGGTGTACCGACAGCCACTGAATTCCTCGATATGGTGACAGGGCAGTTTATTGCCGATCTGATCAGTTGGGGCGCAATTGGTGCACGCACCACAGAGAGCCAAATTCACCGTGAAATGGCTTCTGCGCTCTCCTGCCCTGTCGGGTTCAAAAACGGGACAGATGGCAATACACGTATCGCCGTCGATGCTATTCGCGCGTCACGCGCCAGCCACATGTTCCTCTCACCGGATAAAACCGGGCAGATGACTATCTATCAGACCAGCGGCAACCCCTACGGTCATATCATCATGCGCGGTGGTAAAAAGCCGAACTACTCTGCCGAAGATATTGCCGCGGCCTGCGATGCACTGCATGAATTCTCTTTGCCGGAGCATCTGGTGGTGGATTTCAGCCATGGCAATTGCCAGAAGCAGCATCGCCGTCAGTTAGAAGTGTGCGATGACGTCTGTCAGCAGATTCGCAATGGTTCGACGGCAATAGCCGGGATCATGGCGGAAAGTTTCTTACGCGAAGGTACGCAAAAAATCGTCAGCGGCCAGCCACTGGTTTATGGTCAGTCAATCACCGATCCCTGCCTGAACTGGGAAGATACGGAACTGCTGGTCGAAAAACTCGCCGCGGCGGTAGACAGTCGATTCTAAAATCATGCCGGGTGGCGGTTTCGCCTGACCCGACCTACGGTTCGTGCCCCTCCAGGCCCGGTCAGCGTAATGCTACCGGGCTTTTTTAATGCAGCACAATCCCGCAAATTTGATCCCGTCACAATTATTTCACAAAAAGGCTTGATGCAAATTCTCAGTTTATTGATAATGATTATCATTGTTACATTGATTGTCATTTTTAAACACTATGTCACGTATGGATAACACTACAGCAACGCCTGCAAAAGAAAAAACACCGCCTTCTGTCACGCCTAACGAACGTCGGATTGACAGTAAAAGCCTGCTGGGAAATGAAGGACGAGTGATCATAGAACATGATGGTCAGCACTACCTGCTGCGCCAGACACATGCCGGAAAACTCATTCTGACTAAATAAATACCTATTACGCCAGCCACCCAGGTGATACCCAGGCAGCCAGCGCTTTCGATTTTCTAATGGAGAGTTGCTATGCCACACCTGCACACAACATCGCTGCGCCCATCGCTTTTGGCACTGGTGTTCGTAAGTCACCTTCCCGTCGCCGCCTATGCGGCGGCTGAAGATATGACTGTCACCGCCACCGGCAATGCCCGCAGTGCCTTTGAAGCGCCAATGATGGTCAGCGTGATTGATGCGACCGCGCCGGAAAACCAAACGGCCAGTTCAGCGGCAGATCTGTTACGTAAAGTGCCTGGACTTACCCTTGATGGTACGGGACGAACCAACGGTCAGGACGTCAATCTGCGCGGCTATGACCGCCGCGGAGTGCTGGTGCTGGTAGACGGCGTACGTCAGGGAACCGACACCGGACACCTGAACAGTACATTTCTGGATCCGGCGCTCATTAAACGTATCGAAGTGGTACGAGGCCCTTCGGCTCTGCTGTATGGCAGCGGTGCGCTCGGAGGGGTAATCGCCTATGACACAGCGGACGCTAAAGACTTACTTGAAGCGGGTAAAAACAGCGGTTACCGCGTGTTCGGTACTGCTGCCTCGGGCGATCATAGCCTCGGCATGGGTGCCAGCGCGTTTGGTCGAACCGACACGCTGGACGGTCTGCTCGCCTGGTCAACTCGCGATCGCGGTGACTTACGCCAGAGCGACGGTACCACCGCGCCGAACGATGAAGCAATAAACAATATGCTGGCAAAAGGTAGCTGGAAAATTGACAGCGCCCAGACGCTGGCAGGCTCACTACGTTATTACAACAATGATGCACGTGAGCCCAAAAATCCGCAAACCAGCGCAGCAGATACCAGTAACAACCCGATGACCGATCGCTCAACGATCCAGCGTGACGCACAGTTGACCTACACGCTCGCCCCTGCGGACAATGACTGGCTGAACGCTGATGCTCGCATTTACTGGTCCGAGGCGCGCATTAATGCCCAGAATCCGGATGCAACTAATGAGTTTCGCAAACAAACGACCAAAGGCGGAAAAATTGATAACCGCAGCCGGTTGTTTACCGACTCTTTTGCTTCTCACCTGTTAACTTACGGGGGGGAGTACTATCGCCAGGAACAACGCCCCGGCGGTGCGACGACCGGTTTCCCTGAGGCAAAAATTGATTTCAGCTCCGGCTGGCTACAGGATGAAATCACCCTGCGAGATCTGCCAGTAACATTGCTGGGTGGTACACGCTATGACTCATATCGCGGTAGCAGCGATGGTTACGCGGATGTCGATGCCGACAAATGGTCGTCCCGCGCAGGAATGACCGTCACGCCGGCCGACTGGCTGATGCTATTCGGGTCCTGGGCTCAGGCTTTCCGCGCGCCGACAATGGGCGAGATGTACAACGATGCAAAACACTTCTCCATCGGCCGTTTTTACACCAACTATTGGGTACCCAACCCTAACCTGCGTCCGGAAACCAACGAAACGCAGGAGTATGGCTTCGGTTTGCGTTTTGACGATTTGCTGATGGCAAGCGATGCGCTCGAATTTAAAGCCAGCTATTTCGATACCAAAGCGAAAGATTACATCTCCACCAGCGTCAATTTTGCTGCCGCGACGACCATGTCCTATAACGTACCCAATGCCAAAATCTGGGGCTGGGACGTGATGGCGAAGTACTCCGCCGATCTGTTCAGTTTAGACATGGCCTACAACCGTACACGAGGCAAAGATACCGACACCGGTGAATACATTTCCAGCATTAACCCGGATACCGTCACCAGCAAACTGAACATACCCGTAGCACACAGCGGTTTCTCAGTCGGCTGGATAGGTACGTTTGCGGACCGCTCAACCCATATCAGCAGCAGCTACACCAAACAGCCCGGCTATGCAGTAAACGACTTTTACGTCAGCTATCAGGGTCAACAGGCACTGAAAGGTATGACCACCACGCTGGTACTGGGTAACGCTTTTGACAAAGAGTACTGGTCTCCGCAAGGCATTCCGCAAGATGGCCGTAACGGCAAAATTTTCGTGAGTTATCAGTGGTAATCACCCTGCCCCGACGAGCCGGGGCAGCAATCTGGAAGGAAGAGGCAATGAATCACTACACACGCTGGCTGGAACTGAAAAAAGAACATCCTGGAAAATATGCCCGTGACATCGCAGGGTTGATGAACATTAGCGAAGCTGAACTGACCTTCGCACGCGTCGGTCATGACGCGTGGCGTTTACGCGGCGAAGTGCGCGAGATCCTGGGCGCTCTGGAAACCGTAGGCGAAACAAAATGCATTTGCCGTAATGAATATGCGGTGCATGAACAAACAGGCGCCTTTACCAACCAACACCTTAACGGGCATGCCGGGCTGGTACTGAACCCACGAGCCCTCGATTTACGTCTGTTCCTGAACCAGTGGGCCAGCGCCTTCCATATCAGCGAAACCACCGCCCGTGGCGAACGTCAAAGTATCCAATTTTTCGACCATCAGGGTGATGCGCTGCTGAAGGTTTATGTCACGGAGAATACCGATATTACCGCATGGGGTTCGCTGCTGACCCGTTTCATCTTTGCAGAAAACCCGCCGCTGACGCTGCAAACTGTCGAACCCGTCGTTCCCGCCGTTAACGTAGACGCTGCGACAGTGGACAAAGAGTGGCGCGCCATGACCGATGTTCATCAGTTCTTCGGCCTGCTGAAGCGCCACAATCTGACCCGCCAACAAGCCTTTAATCTGGTAGGTGACGACCTGGCCTGTAAAGTCAGTAATGGTGCGTTGGCACAGTTACTCGAAACCACACAACAAGATGGCAACGAAATCATGGTATTTGTGGGTAATCGCGGCTGCGTGCAGATCTTTACCGGCGTGGTAGAAAAACTGGTGCCGATGAAAGGCTGGCTAAATATTTTCAACCCGACCTTTACCCTGCATCTGCTGGAAGAGCGCGTAGCCGAAACGTGGGTAACACGTAAACCGACCGCCGATGGTCACGTGACCAGCCTGGAGTTGTTTGCCTCAGATGGCACGCAAATCGCCCAGCTTTATGGACAGCGTACGGAAGGTGAACCGGAGCAGACACAATGGCGAGCGCAGATCGATGCCTTAACGCCAAAAGGACTGGCCGCATGAAAAAACTGCTGGTCCTTATTGCGTTGCTCCCCGTCACGGCGCTGGCAGCGCCTGAGGAAAGGGTTGTGGCGCTCGGTGGCGACGTCACCGAAATTGTGTATGCGCTGGATGCGCAATCATCCCTTGTGGCACGTGACAGCACCAGCCAGTGGCCTGAAGCGGCAAACACGCTACCGGATGTTGGTTATTTACGCCAACTCAACGCCGAAGGGATCCTGGCTACCCGCCCAACGCTGGTGCTAGCAAGCGCACAAGCGCAGCCTTCTCTGGCGCTAAAACAGCTTGAGCAGAGCAACGTCAGGGTTGTCACGATCCCGGCGAGTAACGATCTTAACGTGATTGATGAAAAAATTCGCGTCATCGCCAAAGCCACCCATCGGGAGGCTGACGGTGAAACGCTGCGCACCCGCTTACGTCAGGAAATGACGGCATTGCCGTCATCTGAACTTAACAAACGCGTGCTGTTTATTCTCAATCATGGCGGGATGACCGCGATGGCGGCGGGCCAGCATACCGGAGCCGATGCCGCTATTCGCGCGGCCGGCTTACGTAACGCGATGCAGGGGTTTAGCCGTTACCAGCCGTTATCACAAGAAGGCGTAATAGCCAGCCAGCCTGACCTGGTGGTGATCTCACGGGATGGTATTCAGGCCGTTGGTGGTGAAGCTAACCTGTGGGCACTGCCTGGACTTGCGCAAACGCCTGCCGGGCGCAATAAGCAGGTACTTCAGATTGATGATATGGCATTACTGGGCTTTAGCGTTCGCACGCCACAGGCCATTTTGCAGCTACGCGCCAAAGCGGAGCAATTGCCCTGATGGCCCGACGGATCACCTGCTCATTATGGACGCTGGCCTTTATGCTGGGTGTCATGACGATACTGGCGACCGGTTTTGGCGCGTTGCGCCTGCCGGTAAGCCTGCTCTGGCAGGACGGAGATGACGCATTGCGTCAAATCTGGCTCACCATTCGGCTACCGCGCGTTCTGCTGGCGCTGGTGATTGGCGGCTCGCTGGCACTGGCAGGTTGCGTCATGCAGGGATTGTTTCGCAACCCGCTTGCCGACCCAGGGCTACTGGGCATTAGCAGCGGTGCGGCCTGCGCCGTCGCCCTGTGGGTGGTGTTGCCGGTCTCATTACCTGCGTTACTCATGTTGTATGCGCCAATGATGGCGGCATTTCTCGGTGCACTGGCTGCCACCGTGGTGATTTTTATCCTCAGCCAACAGCGCGACGGTTCGCTATCGCGTCTGTTATTGGTCGGAATTGCCATCAACGCACTCTGCGGGGCGGCGGTCGGCGTTCTGTCGTGGATCAGCAATGATGCGCAACTGCGCCAGTTGTCACTGTGGGGGATGGGCAGTTTGGGTTCTGCGCAGTGGTCAACACTACTGGCCGTCACCTCGCTAATGCTCCCAACAGTACTGGTTATCTGGCGCCTGGCTGCGGCACTGAACCTGTTACAACTGGGTGAGGAGGAGGCGCATTATCTCGGCGTTGATGTTCGGATGATCCAGCGTATTTTGTTGTTGTGCAGCGCATTACTCGTGGCCGCTGCTGTAACGGTCAGCGGAGTCATTGGATTCATCGGTTTGGTTGTTCCGCATTTAATGCGTATGTGGCTCGGATCAGACCATCGGGCCGTGATCCCCGGTTCTGTTCTGGCTGGCGCATTTTTACTACTGATTGCCGATACTCTCGCCCGCACCGCAGTTGCGCCTGCGGAAATGCCCGTTGGTCTGCTGACCAGTATTCTCGGTGCGCCATGGTTTTTATGGCTTATTTTTCGTCAGCGAGGAGCGCATGGCTGAACATTTTATTGCCGAAGGACTTCACTATCGCCTTGCTGACCGCTCAGTAATTGACGACGTATCACTCAAACTCGCTAAAGGTGAACTGGTCGCCTTAATCGGGCCGAATGGTGCGGGAAAATCCACCCTGCTACGTCTGTTGACCGGCTTTCTTAAACCGACTGCCGGACACTGTTTGTTAGATGGCAAATCACTGGCTGACTGGAGTACGCAGTCGCTGTCGCGCCATCGTGCGGTTATGCGTCAGCAAACGCAGGTAGGTTTTGACTGGCAGACAGAAGCCGTCATCGCGATGGGCCGCGCACCCTGGACCCAACAGCAGGAACCCCGACTTATCGCTCAGGTAATGGAAATGACCGGATGCACACCGTTAGCGGGCCGGCAATACGCCGCGCTTTCCGGTGGCGAACAACAGCGAGTGCAGCTGGCCCGTGCACTGGCACAACTTTGGTGCAACGGCGCGCCTCACGGCTGGTTATTCCTTGATGAACCCACCTCTGCGCTGGATCTTTATCACCAGCAGCACCTGTTACGCTTGCTGAAGACGCTAACCGCTTCGGGAGAGCTGCATGTGTGCATTGTGCTTCACGATCTCAATCTGGCAGCACTGTGGGCTGACCGGATCATACTGCTCCATCAAGGAAGCATTGTGTCTCAAGGGAGACCCGACGCCGTGTTACAGGCTGATGATCTGATGCGCTGGTATGGTGCTCAGGTTCACGTTGGCCAACACCCGGCCAACGCATCCCCACAAGTTTTTCTCGCACCTTAGCTGGAACAACTTACCTCCAGCCGTTTACCCCAGTCAGGTGGACGGCTGATATAATCATCATCCCGATCGATAAACGGCGTACGTAACGCAGCGTGTAACCGATGTAGTTCGGTATAATCACCCTGCTCTGCCTGGCTTATTGCCCGCTGAGCCAGCCAGTTACGTAGCACCATAGCCGGATTCGCCGTCTTCATCTGCGCTTGTCTGACAACATCAGCTACATTGTCTTGTTGCAGGCGCGTGCGGTAACGTGTGAACCAGTCGTCGAATGCCGCACGGTCAATAAACTCATCGCGCAGTGGGGACAAGGCACTGTGTTGTTCCGTTTGGCTGAGCATGCGGAACGTTCGCGTGTAGTCGCTACCTTCCCGCGCCATCAGGCTAAACAGTTCGCTAAGGATTTCGTTATCGTTTTTCTGCTCGCTAAAGAAACCCAGTTTTTGCCGCATGCGTTGCCCATAGCGGGTGAGCAAGGCCAGTTGATAACCGTCCAGCGCATCATTGAGCACATCAACCGGAATGAATGGCGACAGCGTCTGCGCCAGACGTTGTAGGTTCCACAACGCCGCAGCAGGCTGATTATCAAAACTATAGCGCCCCTGATGATCGGAGTGGTTGCAGATAAAATCTGGCACGTAATCATCAAGGAAACCGAAGGGACCATAATCCATCGTCAGGCCAAGAATCGACATGTTGTCCGTGTTCATCACCCCATGCGCAAAGCCTACGGCTTGCCAGTCGGCCATTAACACCGCGGTGCGCATAACAACATCCGTAAACCACAACTGATACTTATCCGCCTCTTCCTGCCATTGTGGCCAGTAATGACGGATCGCAAAGTCAGCAAGCTGGCGTACTTTTTCCGGTTCACGACGATAATAAAAGTGCTCAAAATGACCGAAACGCATATGGCTTTGTGCCACGCGAATAAGCATCGCGCCTGCTTCAGTGGTCTCTCGCTGCACCGGAGTCTCGCTGGTGACAATCGACAAGGCCCGGGTTGTGGGTATCCCCAAATAATGCATGGCTTCACTGGCCAGGCTCTCTCTAATCGTCGAGCGCAGCACGGCGCGCCCATCCCCCATGCGGGAATAAGGCGTTAATCCAGCGCCTTTCAGATGCCAGTCAAGGGTTGTGCCATCTGCAAGCAATTGCTCACCCAGCAGAATCCCTCGTCCATCGCCGAGTTGCCCGGCCCAGACACCGAACTGATGCCCGCTGTAGACTTGTGCCAATGGCGACATCCCAGGTAGTAGCGATTCGCCCCCCCATACACCTGCCCCACCAGAAACATCAAACAACGCATCTGGAATACCCAATTGCGCAGCCAGAGCATCGTTATGCCAGATGATGTGCGCGTTTTTCAGGGGGGTGGGTGAAAGAGCGGTATAGGTTGCTGGTAATTCATCACGCCAGCGAGTAGTAAAAGACAGGGTCATAGGGCCTCCTGTCTCTAGTGTAGACTGTTAATAGCCTGTTAAACACCAGCAAATAAAAGGGTTATCATTTTACCAGTGAAATGATCTTTGCAGGTGATACCGCCGGCCACAGTCCTCCTTGCATAGCGCCGAATCCCAAAGGCAATACCCGCGCCAGCATCTCCTGTGTATCAATACCGCTAATGATGATTGATTCACAACTGGGGGATAATTGCGCCAGAATAGCCCGCATAAACGGCTCAAACGAAATATGTGTAATCCTTTGTTGAACAAAGTTTTTATCCAGCACGACACGTTTGAACAGACCATCAAAAATTGCCCGCGTGGATATGCCCCCGGCACCGTAGTTTGTCAGTATTAATGGGAACCGCGCAGCCAGAGCCGCCAGTGTGGGATTTTCTTTGCCACTGTTTAACTCCGGATAACTTTCATTAATCGTCAGTTCAATAAATGAAAATCGTTCAACACGTGAAGCATATTCAGCGTCTGATAATAAAGTATTAGCAACCGCTGGCGTTAAATTAATCCAGGCCGGAATTTTGCGTTGAATAAAAAAGTGTTGGCACGTTTCGATTAATTCCAGCTTCTCGGCAAATAAACGACATTGCTCGTCGTCTGACATCCGGGGCATAACCAGCTCTGTTGGCATGCGTACGTTGCCATCCGGGCTGACAAAGTTTGTAACAATATCGACGAACTCAAGGTCACCTTTTTCACTTCGTGCAGGAAGAAAAGAGAACTCTGAATGATAAAGATAATCCAGTGAAACAATCATTGTGCCAGCCCCTCTGCATGGGTGTAATCCGGCATCCTGTAGCAAAGGATGGAAAAATACGTTGCTGCTGATACAAATAGAGGCCCTTTCATTTTTCCCTTTTTAGCCAGTAAATCGAATCCTTTTTTTTTAGCTTATCCTGATTATAAACGAATATCCAGCTTTGCACTTTTTAATATCTCGGGATAAATCATATTTTTAGCAAGATACGCTCTTAACGTTTGGGGTTATTGACCGACAAACAGCAGAAGTGAAAGTTGACATTTAAAATGAGGATGACGAGACAACCGCGCGCCGATCTCGTCATCCGTAATGATTAAATTCGACGTGCCTGCCAAAAGTTTTTACGCCAGTAGACGTTATCCAGCGAAGAACGCATCACTCCGCGACTGGTTGAAGCATGGATAAATTGATTATTGGTATCGTAAATTCCGACATGCAGACCACTTTCACCGGAACCCGTTTTAAAGAAAACCAGATCGCCGGGTAGCAAATCATCTTTATCGATCTCGGTACCAATCTTTGATTGCGTGCGCGTGTCGCGCGGGAGCTGTAGATCGAATTTATCCCGCATCGTCATCAACACAAATCCTGAACAATCCACCCCGCTACGGCTCATACCGCCATAGCGATAGGGAGTGCCATGCCAGGTTTGCAACTGATCGTTAAGACCCGCGATAACGGCGATAGAGTCCGACAGTCGGGCATTCGGCGCAGGAGCTCGATGGCTGCTGCACCCCGCCAAAAACAATGCTGTGATGAAAAGGAGCCAAAAGCGCATTCAGGACGAATCCTCTGATTTTTATTTTTGTGTCAATTTAGCGTGGAAATTATGTGATTTTCAAGAACCCATTTAACTTAAGTGGTTGATATGAGCATTCTGTGGCCTTCAATATCCAGGCGACGGAAATTTACACCATAGGCCAACGACAAATTTGCTGGCGTCAGCACCACATCACGCGAACCGCTCGCCAGCAGCTTTCCGCGTTTGAGCAACCACGCCTTGTGCGCATGGCGTAGCGTATGGTTAAGATCATGACTGCTCATCACAATGGCGATTCCTTGCAGACACAGCTGGCTCAACAATCTATCCAGCGCGTTTTGTTGCGCCACGTCCAGGCTATTCATCGGCTCATCCAGCAACAAAAGTTGCCCATGCGGATTAGACTGTGGACTCATTTGCAGGATGACGGCCGCCAGACGCACACGTTGCCATTCCCCCCCTGACAGCTGATTTACACCACGTCCCAGTTTATCTCCCAGCCCAAGCGCATCAGCCACCTCCTGCAGCAGGTCTGTTCGCGCTTTATCAGGCTGATGCAGCGTCAGAAAATGCCAGACCGGCATCGCAAATGGCGGATTTTGCTGTTGCGCAAGATAAGCACGATACTGCGCCAGCTTCGCTGCCGGCCAGTCTCCGAGCGGTGTATCACCAAAGGTGATGCTTCCCTCTCCCGTCGTCAGTCCCGCCATTCGCGCCAACAACGTACTTTTCCCCGCGCCGTTGGGGCCCACTAAATGCAGGATCTCTCCTGCTTTAATTTCACCAGATAGCGGGCCGAGTCGGGTAGATTCCGCAACATCCTGTAGCAGCATTAATCGGGACATTAGTTGGCCAATGCAGTCTTTATAGCGTGGACAAGAATCGGGTCCTCAGGCGTCATATCAGGTGAATAACGCTGCAGCACCTGCCCATCCCGACCGACTAAGAACTTCTCAAAGTTCCACAGAATATCGTCCGGGTAGAGCGGTGCCCGCCCTTTACTCGCCATACGCGCATAAAATCCGCTATCCGCCGGTGCAACCGCCGTGGGTGCCGCATCAATCAGTTTCTGATACAACGGATGGCGGGCTTCGCCATTGACATCAATCTTACTGAACATCGGGAAGGTAACGCCCCAGGTTGTGCTGCAATATGTCTTAATCTCGTCTTCACTGCCGGGCTCCTGCCCCAGAAACTGGTTGCAGGGGAATCCCAGAACGGTGAAACCCTGCCCATGCCAGGCTTTCTGCAGGTTTTCCAGTTGCTCATACTGCGGTGTTAACCCACATTTTGAGGCTACGTTGACAATTAGCAGTACATTTCCGGCATACGCCTGCAATGAGGTCGCCTCGCCGTCGATGGTTGTCACTTCCGTATTAAAAAGCGTGTTTTGCATAGCATCTCCAGAACAACAGGTGAATAGTGGAATGACCCTGTTCAGCTTTTAAGCATAGACCGAACCTGCACTTTCTAGCGCGCAGCTTTTAACAATAACCAGATAAATACCGGTGCACCCATAGTGGCTGTCACCACACCAATGGGTAATTCAGCCGATGCCAGTACCAGTCGTGCGACGACATCAGCAAACAGTAGTGCAATTGCCCCCGCCAACGCACACCCAGGGAGTAAAACGCGGTGGTCGGTTAATCCACACAGTCGCAGAATATGGGGGATTACCAGCCCGATAAAACCAATTGCCCCTGCCAGCGCCACGCTCACGCCAACCATCCATCCCGTGGCAACCACCAGCAGGTTGCGCCAGAACCATAAAGGCAGCCCCAGCTGGCGCGCGGAGGTTTCGCCCAGCGCCAGTATATTCATCGGCTGAGACTGGCAACAAATCCACAGCAATACGGGGAGCAACGCGACCATGAGCCAGGCCTGATGCCAGTCTACGCCACCGAAGCCCCCCATCATCCAGTACATCAACTGTCGAAGATCAAAAGAGGTGGAAAAATAGATAGCCCAGGTCATCAGAGCGCTGCAGATAATCCCCAGCGCCACGCCTGCCAACAGCAAACGACTGGTCGATAAATGTCGACGGGCAAAACGAAGAAGAATGAGAGTGATAATCAGCGCACCAGCAATGGCGCATAGGCCCAATGCCCAGCCGGGTAATTGCCCTTGCCCCAACAGCACAGCCGCAATAAGCCCTACCCCCGCGCCATTAGACACACCGAGTAAGCCAGGCTCCGCGAGCGGATTTTCAAACAGCGCCTGCATCACCGCGCCAGCCAGGGCCAGTGCGGCACCTACCAGCAATACGGCAAGTGTCCGGGGAAGTCGAATTTGCCAGACAAACAGATCACCGCGAGCGCTAAACCAATCGCCGGGAGCAATCCACTGTTCTCCTGCACATAAACTTATCATTGTTGCCAGCAGCATCAGCACTGACAGAGACAGTATCCAGCGCACGTTTCGTCGCTGCTGTTGATGGGCGAAAGTCAGCATGTTTTCCATTCTGCTGAAAAAAGATGGTGAGATTCTACGGTGCTGATTCAGTAGTGAAAAGGAAAAAGGCCGCATAGCGGCCTTTTTAGTTATACGCGTCATACTTTGCGTATCGTTAAATCACTCTTCTTTGGGCGTTGCGTTTTCAACCCGGCTTTTTAACTTCTGCCCGGGTCTGAAGGTCACCACGCGCCGTGCTGTAATGGGAATATCTTCGCCCGTTTTCGGGTTACGTCCCGGACGTTGATTCTTATCACGCAGATCGAAGTTACCAAAACCAGAGAGTTTTACCTGCTCACCATTTTCCAGAGCACGACGGATCTCTTCGAAAAACAGCTCGACCAGTTCTTTGGCATCCCGCTTGCTAAGCCCAAGCTTATCAAACAGATATTCTGACATTTCAGCTTTTGTAAGCGCCATAGGTTCAATCCCTCAATGATGCCTGGAATCGCTCTTTTAATGCCTCTACACATTTGGCGACGGTAGCGGCAATCTCCTCTTCTTCAAGTGTACGGCTGGTATCCTGAAGGATCAGGCTGATAGCGAGGCTCTTATAACCCTCCGCAACACCCTTACCGCGGTACACGTCAAACAAGTTTACGCCAACTACCTGATTTACGCCAACTTTCTTACATTCGGATAAAATATCCGCTGCGGGAACGTTTTCTGCCACAACAACAGCGATGTCACGGCGGTTCGCCGGGAAGCGAGAAACTTCACGCGCCTGAGGCACCACGCGGTCTGCGAGCTTATTCCACTCCAGTTCGAACACCAGAGTGCGACCGTTCAGATCCAGTTTACGTTCCAGTTCAGGATGAACAACCCCAATGAAACCAATACGTTCACCTTTCAGATAAATCGCCGCAGACTGACCCGGATGCAGGGCTGGATTCGCTTCAGCTTTGAACTGGATGTCCGCCAGTTTGCCGGTCAGGTCGAGAACCGCTTCCAGATCGCCCTTCAGATCATAGAAATCAACCGTCTCTTTCGTCAGATTCCAGTGTTCATCATGACGGTTGCCGCAGATCACGCCCGCCAGCATCAGATCCTGACGGATCCCAAGGTTAGCCTGCGTATCCGGTACAAAACGCAAACCCGTTTCAAAAATACGCACACGGTTTTGCTGACGGTTTTGGTTATAAACCACCGTTGAAAGCAAACCGGTCCACAGAGACAGACGCATTGCTGACATATCGATAGAGATTGGGCTTGGCAGCAGCAGCGCCTCTTCTCCCGGATGCAACAGCGACTGGACTTTAGGATCAACAAAGCTGTAGGTGATAACTTCCTGGTAGCCTTTGTCATTCAGCATGGTTTTAACACGTTTCAGCGAGAGATCCGCTTCACGATGCTCACCCATGATGAGTCCTGCCTGAATTGGGGTATTCGGGATATTGTCGTAACCGTATACGCGGGCGATTTCTTCGACCAGATCTTCTTCAATCTCCATATCGAAACGCCAGCTCGGCGCGACAGCCTTCCACTCGCCCTGACCTTCAGTCACTTCACAGCCCAGACGACGCAGAATATCGCTCACCTGCTCATCGGCAATAGGGTGGCCGATCAGGCGATCCAGTTTGCTACGACGCAGCGTAATAGTGGCACGCTTCGGCAACGTCGCTTCGTTGGTCACATCAATCACTGGGCCGGCTTCGCCGCCACAGATATCAATCAGCAGGCGCGTTGCACGTTCCATTGCTTTGTACTGCAGCGCAGGATCGACACCACGCTCATAACGGTGAGAAGCATCGGTGTGCAAGCCGTGACGGCGCGCGCGACCGGTAATAGACAGCGGACTGAAGAACGCGCATTCCAGCAGAACGTTTTGCGTTTCATCGTTCACACCAGAGTGCTCACCACCAAAGATCCCCCCCATGGCCAGCGCTTTGTTGTGGTCAGCAATCACCAGCGTATCCGCACTCAGTTTTGCTTCACTGCCGTCGAGCAGGACCAGGGTTTCCCCTTCTTTTGCCATACGCACGACAATTCCGCCTTCAATGCGATCTTTGTCGAATGCGTGCATCGGCTGGCCCAGTTCGAGCAGCACATAGTTAGTCACGTCAACCACTGCATCGATGGAGCGAATACCGCAACGGCGCAGTTTCTCTTTCATCCACAGTGGCGTAGGCGCTTTCACGTTGATACCTTTCACCACACGACCCAAATAGCGTGGGCACGCGTCAGCAGCATCGACCTGAATAGGCAGTACATCGTTAATGGTCGCCGCTACCGGGGTGATTTCCGGTTCAACCAGCGGAGCTTTGTTCAGCACAGCCACATCGCGCGCAACACCGATAATGCCTAAGCAGTCGGCACGGTTCGGCGTAACGCTGATTTCAATGGTGTTATCGTTGAGTTTCAGATATTCACGGATGTCGGTGCCAATCGGCGCATCGGCAGGCAGTTCAATAATACCGTTATGATCGTCGGAAATACCCAGTTCAGAGAACGAGCACAGCATCCCCTCGGACGGCTCACCGCGAAGCTTAGCCGCTTTGATTTTAAAATCACCAGGCAGAACGGCACCAATGGTCGCTACCGCAACTTTCAGTCCCTGGCGGCAGTTCGGCGCACCACAGACGATATCCAGCAGGCGATCGCCGCCGACATTCACTTTGGTGACGCGCAGTTTGTCAGCGTTCGGGTGCTGACCGCACTCAACTACTTCACCGACAACAACACCGTTAAATTCACCGGCAACGGCTTCCACACCATCAACTTCCAGGCCCGCCATCGTAATTTGGTTTGACAGCGCATCGCTATCAATTGCTGGGTTAACCCATTCGCGTAACCACAGTTCACTGAATTTCATTGTATTACCCTGCCTTTATTTAAACTGTTTGAGGAAACGCAGATCGTTTTCGAAGAAAGAACGCAGATCGGTAACGCCATAACGCAACATGGTCAGACGCTCCATCCCCATGCCGAAGGCAAAACCGGAGTAAATTTCTGGATCGATACCGACGTTACGCAGCACGTTCGGGTGAACCATACCGCAGCCCAGTACTTCCAGCCATTTTCCGTTTTTACCCATGACGTCAACTTCCGCAGAAGGTTCAGTGAACGGGAAGTAAGAAGGACGGAAACGAACCTGCAGATCTTCTTCAAAGAAGTTACGCAGGAAATCGTGCAGCGTACCTTTCAGGTTGGTGAAGTTGATATTGGTATCAACGATCAGGCCTTCCATTTGATGGAACATCGGGGTGTGCGTCTGATCGTAGTCGTTACGATATACACGGCCCGGCGCAATGATGCGGATCGGCGGCTGTTTTTCTTTCATGGTGCGGATCTGCACGCCGGAGGTCTGCGTACGCAGCAGACGCGTTGCGTCAAACCAAAAGGTATCGTGGTCGGCACGCGCCGGGTGATGGCCAGGAATATTCAGCGCGTCAAAGTTATGATAATCGTCCTCAATTTCTGGACCTGTTGCCACGGTAAAGCCCAGCTCACCGAAGAAACTTTCAATCCTGTCGATAGTACGTGTTACCGGGTGCAGTCCACCATTTTCGATACGGCGTCCCGGCAGGGAGATATCGATAGTTTCTTCAGCCAGGCGCGCGTTCAGTGCAGCATTTTCTAATTCGGCTTTACGCGCGTTCAGCGCTTGCTGTACCTGCTCTTTGGCTTCGTTGATTACCGCACCTGCTGCCGGGCGCTCTTCTGGTGGCAGCTCGCGCAGGGTTGTCATCTGAAGGGTCAAGTGCCCTTTCTTGCCCAAATATTCGACGCGGACATTGTCTAACGCGGCAACATCTGAAGCCTGGTTAATGGCGGCCGTTGCACTGGCAACCAGCTCTGCGAGATGTGACATGGTTTTCCTCGTTATGTTGCGATATTCACTAGTCGCTCGTATATACGCAAAATCATTCAAGTTGTATCAAGGCGGCAAAAGAGCGAATGCAGCCAACACAGAGACAACTTGAAGGATGACGCGTATAAAAAAAGCCTCCACCAGGGAGGCTTTTAGGCGCTGTTTTCCGTTTCTTCTTTCACGCGCAAGCCTCCTGAGTTCAGGTGCTAAAGTAAAAGAAGAAGCGGAAAATAGCAGCATTCATGCTTGCGTTACCTTGTGTGGTAAAAACCGGACAACCTTTATTGAAAAGGCTTACGGATAAATTGTCAACCAATTGATTGAACTACAAATAAAAGAGAGGGAGCCAGGCTCCCTCTTTTCACCGGCTTATGCCAGAGCTGCTTTCGCTTTTTCGACCAGAGCGGTGAACGCTACTTTGTCGAATACTGCGATGTCAGCCAGGATCTTACGGTCGATTTCAACAGAGGCTTTTTTCAGGCCGTTGATGAATTTGCTGTAAGAAATACCGTTCTGACGTGCTGCTGCGTTGATACGCGCAATCCACAGTTGACGGAACTGACGCTTTTTCTGACGACGGTCACGATAAGCGTACTGACCAGCTTTGATAACAGCCTGGAAGGCAACGCGGTATACGCGAGAACGCGCACCGTAGTAGCCTTTAGCTTGTTTCAAAATTTTCTTGTGACGTGCACGGGCAACTACACCACGTTTTACGCGAGCCATATGTGCTCTCCTGTCTCTATATTCTTAGTAAAAAAATGAATTAAACGTTAACGGCTTATGCGTACGGCAAGCACGCGATAACCAGACCCAGATCGCCTTTAGACACGAGGCCTTTTGGACGCAGGTGACGTTTACGCTTAGTAGATTTTTTGGTCAGAATATGACGCAGGTTTGCGTGCTTACGCTTAAATCCACCACCACCGGTTTTTTTGAAACGCTTAGCAGCACCGCGTACGGTCTTAATTTTTGGCATTTTAATAACTTCCACTTCGCATTGTTAATAAACGAAACGTAGGCGAACAACGGCTGTGGAACCCGCAGGCTCCACAGACATTGCTACTTGAAGGCCTTACTGTTTCTTCTTAGGAGCGAGCACCATGATCATCTGACGGCCTTCGATCTTCGTTGGGAAGGATTCGACTACTGCCAGTTCACTCAGATCGTCACGGACGCGGTTGAGCACTTCCATACCGATCTGTTGGTGGGCCATCTCACGACCGCGAAAACGCAGCGTGATCTTAGCCTTATCGCCATCTTCCAGAAAGCGTACCAGGCTGCGGAGTTTTACCTGGTAATCGCCATCGTCGGTGCCAGGACGGAATTTAATTTCCTTAACCTGGATAACTTTTTGCTTTTTCTTCTGTTCCTTAGAAGACTTACTCTTTTCATAAAGGAACTTGCCGTAGTCCATAATACGACAAACTGGCGGTTCGGCGTTAGGGCTGATTTCAACTAAATCTACTCCAGCTTCTTCAGCCTTTTCGATCGCTTCTCTCAGACTCACAATACCCAAAGCTTCGCCTTCCAGACCTGTTAAGCGAACTTCCAGGGCGCGAATCTCGCCATTGATACGATTCGGACGTGCCGTTTGAACTCGTTTTCCGCCTTTAATACCTTATTCCTCCAGTTGTTGAAGACTGCGGCTGCGAATCTCTTGTTGCAGCTTCTCAATCACTTCATTTACGTCCAGGCTGCCCAAGTCTTTGCCACGACGGGTGCGCACGGCAACTTTGCCTGCTTCTACCTCTTTGTCGCCACAGACCAACATGTAAGGGACACGACGTAAAGTGTGCTCGCGGATTTTAAAGCCTATCTTCTCATTTCTCAAGTCTGCTTTTACACGAATACCCGCATTTTGCAGTTTCTGCGTTAATTCGTTGACGTATTCAGACTGAGAATCGGTAATGTTCATGACCACAACCTGAACCGGCGCAAGCCAGGTCGGGAAGAAGCCGGCGAACTCTTCAGTCAGGATACCGATGAAACGTTCCATAGACCCAAGAATTGCGCGGTGAATCATAACCGGCACCTGACGTTCGTTGTTTTCGCCAACATAAGAGGCGCTTAAACGGGACGGCAGGGAGAAGTCCAGCTGTACAGTACCGCACTGCCATGCACGATCGAGGCAGTCATACAGGGTAAATTCAATTTTCGGACCGTAGAACGCGCCCTCACCCAGTTGGAACTCAAACGGGATGTTATTTTCTTCCAACGCAACGGCCAGGTCAGCTTCAGCACGGTCCCACATTTCATCGCTGCCGATACGTTTTTCGGGGCGAGTGGACAGTTTGACGACGATTTTCTCGAAGCCAAAAGTGCTGTACATATCGTAGACCATACGAATGCAAGCGTTAACTTCATCACGAATCTGCTCTTCAGTACAGAAGATATGTGCATCATCCTGAGTAAAGCCACGTACACGCATCAGACCGTGCAGCGCACCTGACGGCTCGTTACGGTGACAGCTACCAAATTCAGCCATACGCAACGGCAGATCACGATAGGATTTCAGACCCTGGTTAAAGATCTGAACGTGGCCCGGGCAGTTCATGGGTTTAATGCAGTATTCACGGTTCTCAGACGAGGTAGTGAACATCGCATCTTTGTAGTTGTCCCAGTGACCTGTTTTTTCCCACAGCACACGGTCCATCATGAACGGACCTTTAACTTCCTGATACTGATATTCTTTCAGTTTCGAGCGAACAAAAACTTCCAGCTCGCGGAAGATAGTCCAGCCATCGTTATGCCAGAACACCATACCCGGTGCTTCTTCCTGCATATGATACAGGTCAAGCTGCTTACCAATTTTGCGATGGTCACGCTTGGCTGCTTCTTCCAGACGTTGCAGGTATGCATTCAGGGCTTTTTTGTCGGCCCATGCAGTACCATAAATACGTTGCAGCATCTTGTTGTTGCTGTCGCCGCGCCAGTATGCCCCTGCGGTCTTCATCAGTTTGAAGTGATGACAGAAACGCATGTTCGGCACGTGCGGACCACGGCACATATCGACGTATTCTTCATGATGGTACAAGCCAGGCTTGTCATCATGGGCAATGTTTTCATCAAGAATAGAGACTTTATAGGTCTCACCACGCTTCACGAAGGTTTCGCGCGCTTCGTACCAGCTGACTTTCTTCTTAATGACATCGTAGTTTTTCTCAGCGAGCTCGTGCATCCGCTTCTCGAGCGCGTCGACATCTTCCTGGGTTAACGTACGGTCAAGATCGATATCGTAGTAAAAACCGTTGTCAACAACCGGTCCGATCGCCATTTTGGTGTTCGGCCAAAGTTGTTTGATCGCATGCCCTAACAGGTGCGCACAAGAGTGACGAATGATCTCCAGACCTTCTTCATCCTTCGCGGTGATAATGGAAAGTTTCGCATCATCTTCAATCAGATCGGAAGCATCAACCAGCTCACCGTTAACACGGCCAGCAATAGTCGCTTTCGCCAGACCTGGACCGATGTCCAGCGCAACATCCATGGGGCTTACAGCGTGGTCGTAATGGCGTTGGCTGCCATCAGGAAGAGTAATAACAGGCATGTTATATCCTTATTTGCAGTGGTGCCCCACACGTAAGAGCACATACAAAATTAAATTATTTAGAAATACCAGATGGTTAGATGCGTTTCTGAGCTTCACTCTGCTAAGTATGTACATCTGGATGTACAAAATCCAAAATGTACCCGCATTTACTATCTGATACCGAGTGACCAGTGTACACGCCACTGCCATGTCAGAAAAGCGTGAATTACCATAGATGTGTGTTGTATTGATATGCCGCTTATAAATGTGCAAAGCCTTGCGAACCAATGCAAAGCTTTGTGTGTCCCGATTTTGTCTCTCTAACCAAATTCTAGTAGCTAATAAATTTATATGGCACGCAGTGACGCGTGCCGTTGGGAATGTTAGGAATCAAGGACCAGAGTTAATAGACGCTATCCGTTGATACAGCGTGAGAAAATGCCTGTTTTGAGCGAGAGGCAGAAGTTCGTAACCATAACCACATCGTGTGTATC